>NZ_FNAJ01000002.1:600000-871333 GCF_900101905.1 Myxococcus virescens
CTGCTGAGGGATGTCGCCTCGGTGCCCTTCGCGCATGCGCACGGGCTGGCCATGGATGAGCTGAATCTGGGCAACGTCCACTTCGGCACCGGCCGCAGGCAGGTCTCCCCGTCCGTCTTCCTGGCGGAGGCCGAGCTGACGACGCTCCAGCAACTGGCCGACCAGGGCGTCCGGGTGGCGGCCCGCGCGGTGCCCGCCGAGAAGCCCGTGGACCTGCCGGACCTCCGCGAGCGGTGGGCGAAGGCCGGGTGAGCGCGTGAGCGTCGTCTGGACCCAGGTGGCGCTTGCGGGGCTGTGGGGCGGACTGGTGGCATTGGAACGCAAGGCGTTCCTCCAGGCCATGATGTCCCGGCCCCTGGTCGCGGCCACGGTCATGGGCGCACTGCTCGATGACGTGGCATCGGGTCTGGCCATCGGCATGCTCCTGGAGCTGTTCTTCCTGGGCACCGCCAACCTGGGCGCCGCGCTGCCGGAGAACGACACCCTGGCGGCCACCGGCACCAGCGCCGCCGCGGCCACGTTGTCCGCGGCCACGGGCGCGGGCTCCACGCCGGCCATCTGGTCGCTCGCCGTGCTGCTGTTCATCGGCCTGGGACGCGTGGGCCGCAAGGGGGACCGGCTGCTGGAGGGCTATACGGCGCGGCTGGCCCGGGTGGCGCTGGCCTCCGCGGAGGCGGGGAACATCACCCGCGCCATGCGGCAGAACCTGTGGGGGATGTGGCCCCACTTCGCCGTGTACGGCACGCTCACCGCGCTCTGCGCGCTGCTGGGCTTCTTCATCGAACCGTTGCTCCAGGCGCTGCCCCCCGTGGTGGTGCGCGGGCTGGCGTGGGCCTGGCCGGCCATGGCGTCCGTGGCGGCGGCCATCGCGGCGCAGGGCAGCCACGCGCGGCGCGCGCCGCTCTACGCGGGGCTGGGCGCGGCGGTGGTGACGGCGTCCGTCGTGTGCGTCATCCTCCTGGAGGGCCGATGAGCGCGCCCCCGGCCGCGCTTCCCTTCGGCGTGCTGCTGCGCGTCTTCCTGCGCTCGCTCTTCCTCCAGGCGTCATGGAACCCCAAGGGCATGCAGAACCTGGGGCTGGCCTACGCCGTCTATCCCGCGCTGGCGGCGCTGTACCCACAGGGGCCCGCGCGCGAGGAGGCGGTGCGCCGCCATCTCGTCTTCTTCAACACGCACCCCTACGTCGCGGCGGCGATTGTCGGCGGCGTCATCAACCACGAGGAGCGCATTGCCCGGGGGGAGGAGACACCGGACAAGGTGGTGGCCTTCAAGGCCGCGCTCATGGGGCCCCTGGCCGCGCTGGGGGACGGCTTCTTCTGGCTGTCCCTCAAGCCCGCGACGGGGGCGGTGAGCGCCGCGCTGGTGCCGCTGCTGGGCGTGTGGGCGGTGCCGCTGTTCCTGGTGCTCTACAATCTGGTGCACCTGCTGCTGCGGGTGCGCCTGTACTGGCTGGGCCTGACGCTGGGAGACCGGCTGGTGGAAGCAGTGGCTCGCGCCAACCTCCCCGCGCGGGGGGCTCGGCTGCGGGCGGTGGCGGCGGCGAGCGCGGGCGGTGTGGCCGCCTGGCTCGCGGTGTCATTCGGGGCCAACGCGGGTGGGCTGTATGCGCCCCTGCTGGCGGCCGGATGCCTGGCCCTGGGGGTGGCGTCCTACGTGCTGGTCAGCCGTCGGGTGCCGAACTACGTGGTGCTCTATGTCGCGGCGGGCCTGGCCTGCGTGGCGGGAGCGTTCCTCTAAGGAGAGTGGGAGTCGCGATGGCAAGCGTGGTCGAAGGGACATACGAGATCATCAACGCGCTGGGGCTGCACGCCCGGGCCGCGGCGCAGATGGTCAAGGTGGCCAACCGGTTCAAGAGCGAGGTCACCATCGAAGCCCAGGGACAGCGGGCCAATGCCAAATCCATCATGGGCGTGCTGATGCTCGCCGCCGCCCAGGGCACCCAGGTGAAGCTCACCTGCAAGGGCGACGACGCGGATGCCTGTCTCCAGGAGCTGGCGAAGCTCATTGGTGACCGTTTCGGCGAGGCGCAGTGAAGGGTTGGTCGGAAAACGCGGTAGACGGACAGGAACGGAAGGAACCGTGAGCAGCCAGGCCACCCCCACTCTGAGGTTGTTGGGCATCGGTGCCTCTCCCGGCGTGGCAGTGGGGCACGCCTTCATCCTGGACCGCAAACGCATCCGCACGCCCAAGCTGCGGCTGGCGGAGGCGGAGGTCGAGCCCGAGCGGATGCGGATGAAGACAGCCATTGACCTGTCCGACCGCCAGCTCGCCGAGCTGAAGGAACAGATTACGCGCACCGAGGGCAGCGACCACGCCCTCATCCTTGAGGCGCACCGGTTGATGCTCCACGACCCCATGCTCGTGGACGAGGTGAACCGGCTCATCATCGAGGACCGCATCAACGCCGAGTGGGCCGTCCGGCGCGTGGCGCGCAAAATCAAGCACCTGTTCGACAACATCCCCGACGAGTACTTCCGCGAGCGCCGCTCGGACGTGGACTACGTCGCCGACCGAATCATCCGCAACCTGATGGGGCAGGTGGTGGATGAGGAAGTGGAGGTCCCCGCGGAGGCCATCGTCGTCGCACACGACTTGTCTCCGGCGGACGCGGCGCTGATGGCGCGCAGCGGCCGGGTGGGGGGCTTCGTGACGGACCTGGGCGGCCAGACGAGCCACACCGCCATCGTCGCCCGCGCGCGGGAGACGCCCGCGGTGGTGGGCGCCGGCCGGGCCAGCGAACAGATTTCGCCGGGCGACCTGGTGGCCATGGATGGCATCCGGGGCGTGGTGCTGGTGAACCCCTCGGACGAGCAGCTCACCGTCTTCCGCGAGGAGCAGCGCCGCTACCAGGAGAGCGAGCGGCTGGCCCTGGCGACCAAGGACCTGCCCGCCGTCAGCACCGACGGCTTCCAGATTCGCCTCAACGGCAACATCGAATTCCTGGAGGAAATCCCCTCGCTGCTGGCGCACGGCGCGGAGGGCATTGGCCTGTACCGCACCGAGTTCATGTTCCTGGACCGGAAGACGGCGCCCACCGAGGAGGAGCACTATCGCGCCTACCGCCAGGTGCTGGAGGCCATGGGCGGGCGCCCCGTCACCATCCGCACGTTGGATTTGGGCGGCGACAAGGTGCCGGGCAAGACGAAGCACGAGAAGGAACCCAATCCGGCCATGGGCCTGCGGGCCATCCGGTACTGCCTGTCCAACCGGGAGCTGTTCCGCACCCAGCTGCGCGCCCTGCTGCGCGCCAGCGTGCACGGCAACTTGCGGCTGATGTTCCCCCTCATCTGCGGGGTGAGTGAGCTGCGTGAGGCCCGCAGCGAGCTGGAGGCCTGCCGCACGGAGCTGGGCCGCGCGGGTGTCCCCGTGGGCAAGCGCTTCCCCGTGGGCATCATGGTGGAGACGCCCAGCGCGGCCACCATCGCCGACCGGCTGGCCCAGGAGGCGGACTTCTTCTCGGTGGGGACCAACGACCTCATCCAGTACTCGCTGGCCATCGACCGCCAGAATCGCGAGGTCGCCTACCTCTACCGGCCCCTCCACCTGTCCGTGCTCCGGCAGCTGCGCGGCATCATCGACGCGGGCCGGGCGGCCAACATCCCCGTGTCCATGTGTGGGGAAATGGCGGGAGATCCGCTCTACACCCTGGTGCTGCTGGCGCTGGGCTTCGACGAGCTGTCCATGACGTCGGGGCAGATTCCGGTGGTGAAGCGCTTCCTGCGCCGGGTGAGCCGCGTGGACGCCATGGACCTGCTTCAGAACGCCATGGAGCTGACCACGGCGGAGGAAATCGAGCGCTACGTGCGCACGGAGATGGACCGCCGCTTCAGTGAGACGATGGAGCCGGGCGCGCCGGGAGTCGGGAACGCGGAGCCCGCGGACCACGAGCCCTCCGAGCACGGGGCCTCGCCCTCGGGACGGAACACGGCCTGACCCCGCGCCCGTGCGGGCGGGGCGGACGGCGGTGGCTTGCCAACATGGCTACCGGACCCGAAGGGGATTCCGGACGCGAGCCGTCGTGTGCAACTTGCCGGGACGAGCACACGGGCTCGCCCCAGGAGCAAGCATGTTCAATCCCGCCGACATCCAGATGGGTATGACCGCGAGAGACCGGGACGGTGAGAAGGTGGGCACCATCATCGCCGCGGACGCGGCGGGTTTCTTCATCGGCAGGGGGCGCCTCTTCACGCGCGACTGCCGGCTGTCCTTCTCGGATGTGGCGGACATCGACGGGGAGGACGTCTACCTGCGTGAGGAGTTGTCGCACCTGCCGGACCTCAAGCCGGAGGCCCTGGCACCCGCGCGGCGGACCTCCACCACGGCGGGCCTGCCGCTCCAGCACGATTTGACGGGCGGACTGGGCTGGGCGGACGACGACACCGACGAAGAGTCCTCGGCGCCATCTTCGGCCCGGGAGCCCTCCGGCATGCAGCAGTGGGCCCGCGGGGAGGGCGACGCGGCGCCTCGTCGCGAGGCGCCTTCCGCGGATGCGCGGCGGTACACGCGCCACTGAGCGCCCCCGCCGCGGCGTTGCTCACCAGCTCGACTTGATGACGCCGGGAATCTCTCCCCGGAGCGCCTTCTCACGAAACGCGATGCGAGACAGGCCGAAGCGCCTCAGGTTGCCCCGAGGCCTTCCCGTCAGCGCGCAGCGGTTCGTCACGCGGTTGGGGTTCGAGTCGCGGGGCAGTGACGCCAGCGCGTCCTGCGCCGCGCGCCTTTCTTCATCGGGCAGGGTGAGGTCGCGGATGCGCGCCTTCAGCGCCGCGCGGCGCTTCGCGTACTTCGCGACCAGGGCCTTGCGCTGCGCGTTGCGCGCGACCTTGCTCTTCTTCGCCATGGCTGTGTCTTTCTCGCTCAGGGGGGCGGGGGAGGGACGACGTTCAGGTGGGGCGGCAGTGCCGGGGATTCGTCCGCGTCGTCCGCCCCGACGTCGACGAGCAGCGGGGGCGCGAACTCACGGCCATGAAGCCGGTGCCGCGCGGCGGCCCGGAGGCGGGTGGGGCGGGTGGGGCGTCCATCGCGCCGGCGCATCAGAGCTTCACTCCCTCCGCGAGCAGCTCCCGCACCACGCGGTCGATGCCGCGCTGGTTGATGATGCGGATGCCGTGCGTGCTCACCCGCAGCTTCACGAAGCGGTTCATGCTGGGCACCCAGAAGCGGTGCCACTGGAGGTTCGGCAGCGAGCGCCGCTTGTGCCGGTTGTTGGCGTGGGAGACGGTGTTGCCGACGAGCGGCCGCTTCCCGGTGACCTGGCAGACCTTCGACATGGTGGGGTCCTCTAGAGTGCTTCGATGGAGAGAAAGAGCCGCCGCCGGCCACTGCGGGCGATGGCGGGGGAGCGGTGCACGGCGCCGTTGCCCTGATTGCCGGGCCAGGACTCGCCCTTGAGGAGCGCCACGTCGAAGCGCTCCAGCGCGTGGACGGGCGCGCCGGGCCGCGTGACGTCACCCGAGGCGCCCAGCGCGCCGCGCGCGACGTGCGCGTTCTCCAGCCATTCGGTGGCCGGCCCCGCGTAGGTGCAGAGCAGCCGGACGCCTACGCGGTCCACGTGGAAGCGCGGGCACATGTCGCTGGCCAGGATGTGAAGGCGGACGCCCAGCTCCGCCGCGCCGAACAGGTCCGTGTAGAGGTGCAGGAGGAAGTGCACGTCCGTGAGCCAGGTCTCGAAATGGGGCCCCTGGGGCAGCCCATCCAACCGGCGCCGCAAGTCCGGCGCGTCGCCCCGTACGCGGGCGATGACGTCCAGCTCGCGGGTGGCCGCCACGTCGCTGAGCCAGTGCGCCAGCGGCGTGTCCAGGCCCCGGCGCCACACGCAGAGGTTGAGGTCCTCGCGGTAGATGCCCGCGAGCTCCTCGGGCGTCCACACGAAGGCATGGGCGGGCGGAGCGAGGGCGCGGAGGGCGGGCTGCATCAGGCGTGCTCCCCGTCCTCATCGGGCGCGTCCGTCCGCTGCACCTGCCATTCGGGGAAGGGGTCCTCCAGCCGCGCCCAGTGTTGGGGGCCCCGCGCCAGCTCCTCCGGCGTGAGCAGACAGGCCTCCAGCAGCCGGGCCATCTCCTCGTGGTCCGCGTCCTGGGTGATGAAGACGATTTCCTGCCGCCGGTCGCCGTGTGGGCCCACGCACTCGCGCTCGATGTCCGCGCGCGCCTGGGCATCCTCCGGCCACTCGGCGCGGGGCATCGCGTCCCACCACACGCCGCCGGGCTCGAAGCTGCAGGCGCCGCCCGCCTGGGCCCAGACACCGGCGATGTCCATCCGCGTGGCGAGCCAGAAGAAGCCCTTGGAGCGCAGCACGCCCTTCCAGCTCTCATGGATGAAGTCCCACAGCCGCGCGGGGTGGAAGGGCACGCGGCCGCGGAAGACGAAGCTGCGGATGCCGTAGGTCTCCGTCTCCGGCGTGTGTTCGCCCCGCAGCTCCTTGAGCCAGCCCGGAGCGCGCCGCGCGCGTTCGAAGTCGAAGCGGCCCGTGTTGAGCACGGCGGAGGGTGGCACGCGGCCCCGCTCGGAGGTGACGAGGTGCGCGTCCGGGTTGAGCTTGCGCAGGATGTCCTTCATCCGGGCCAGCTCCTCCGCCGGGACGAGGTCCGTCTTGTTGAGGACGAGCACGTCCGCGAACTCCACCTGCTCCACCAGCAGGTCCACCACGGTGCGCTCGTCCTCGTCCGCCGCGGCCAGTCCGCGCGCGGCGAGGTCATCCGCGGCGCTCCAGTCCCGCAGGAAGTTGAGGGCGTCCACCACCGTGACGAGCGTGTCCAGCCGCGCGACGTCCGACAGCCCCTGGCCCTGCTCGTCCGTGAAGGTGAACGTCTCCGCGACGGGCAGCGGTTCGGAGATGCCGGTGGATTCGATGAGCAGGTAGTCGAAGCGGCCCTCCCGGGCGAGCCGGGAGACCTCCAGCAGCAGGTCCTCGCGCAGCGTGCAGCAGATGCAGCCGTTGGACAGCTCCACCAGCTTCTCGTCCACGCGGCTCAGCGCGCCGCCGCCCGTCTTCACCAGCCGACCGTCGATGTTCACCTCGCTCATGTCGTTGACGATGACCGCCACCCGCAGGCCCTCCCGGTTCTGGAGGACGTGGTTGAGCAGCGTCGTCTTGCCCGCGCCCAGGAAGCCGGAGAGCACCGTCACCGGCAGCCGGGCCGTGGCCGCGGGCGCCGTCATGGCTTGCCCTCCACGAACATCACATGCTTGCGCACGCGCGGGTCGTACTTCCTGAGCTGGAGCTTCTCCTGCGACTTCCGCTTGTTCTTCGTCGTTGTGTAGACGTAGCCGGTCCCCGCCGACGACACGAGATGGATGATGGTGCGGTTTCCCTTGGGCATGGTGGGCTCCAGCCGCGCGGACATGACAGGGCATGCCGCGACGATGCGCTGCCGCGGAGTCACGTCGGGATGGCGGTGTTGATGTGTCGGGTGTTGTTGTATCTGAGTTGCGTTTACGGCGCAAGCAACTGCGCGGGCCCGGCGTCCGGGAAGCGCGCGCCGCTAAGCCTCGGCGTCTTCGTCCACGTCCGGGGCGCGAGTCGCGCCTTGCCGCTTCCGGTAGCGCCTGATGGCGCGCTCCAGGGGGCGCAGGCCCGCCAGGCACAGCAGGGCGATGGTCATGGTGGTGACGGCGGCGAAGTAGAAGCCCAGGCCGGCGGCCAGGCCCACGGACGCGGTGAGCCAGAGGTTGGCCGCCGTCGTCAGGCCCTTCACCTGTCCGTTGTGGCGCAGGATGACGCCCGCGCCGAGGAAGCCGATGCCCACCACCACCTGGCTGGCGATGCGGCTGATGTCGCCTCGGGTACCTTCGGGGGTGTCAGGGCCCAACGCCACTTCGATGAAGACGCTGGCCAGCGTGAAGCAGCACGCGCCCAGGGAGACGAGGATGTGGGTGCGCAGCCCGGCCGCCTGGCCGCGCACCTCACGCTCCAGGCCCAGCACGCCCCCCAGCAGGGCGGCCAGGGCCAATCTCAGCGCGACAATCTGCTCATCCACGAGCGGGGAGCCTACTCACCCAGCTCGATTTTCTCGTCCTTGTCCGCTTCGCTCAGTTCGGGATTGGGCAAGGTGGCCAGCGTGGCCGTCAGCAGCTTGCTGGACGGCACCACGTAGGGCGCCACTTCTTCACCCAGCTCCTGGACGTACTGGCTCACGCGCTGCTCGTAGTCCTCGTCCTTGGAGTTCCAGCTCCCGGCGGCCTCGGCGGACCAGACCTCTTCACCGTCGCGGCAGCGCACCAGCTTCGCGCTCACCGCGGCCTCCGCGCCGCTGCCCCGGAGCTGAATCTGGGGGGACAGCCAGAGCACGCCCTCCAGCCCCTCCACGCACAGCGTCTTGAACGTGGCGTCCGTGGGCACGTCGGGCAGCGCCGCGCTCTCCTTCACCAGGAAGTCACGGTTCTGGTTCACCCACTGGCGGGCGATGAGGCTCCACAGCTCGCCCACGGCGACCTTGCCGTCGGGCAGCGGCTGCGTCACCACCACCAGTCGCTTCACCTGGTGCCTGTCCACCGTGTCGTAGTCACTGCGCAGCCGCTGATTCTTCACCGCGGAGCATCCGGACAGCAGGCCCAGCCCGAGCACGGGCAACAGTCGCTTCATCATGATGTCCCTCTCCCGGCCCCCTTCCGCGGGAAGGGGGCCTCCTTCAGGTGCACGCCCGGGCCAGGCGGCTCAGGCCGCCTTCGGCTCGGTGTCCTTGCCACCGCCAGTCGAGCCGCCCTCACCGGAGGACGCGCCCGACTCGCGCTGACGCCGGTCGTACATGAGCTGCATCACCGCGGCCAGCACCGTGAAGGACACCACCAGCGTGGTGATGAGGCCAATGCACGCTACCAGACCCATGGAGCGCAGGCCGTTGTGGGCCGCGGCCAGCAGCGCCGCGAAGGCCACCACCGCCGTGAGCGTGGAGGACGCCACGGCCGCGCCCACGCTGCGCAAGGCCACCAGGGGTGAGGTGCCCTCCAGGAAGCGGTGGAGCAGGTAGAGGCCGTGACTCACCCCGAAGCCCAGGAGGATGGGCAGGATGATGATGTTCATGAAGTTCAGGCGCAGCCCCGTCAGCGCCATGATGCCCAGCATCATCGCCACGCCCACGCCGAGCGGAATCACGGACGCCAGCGCCAGCTTCACGTTGCGGAAGTCCAGGAAGTGCATGGCCAGAATCCAGAGCGCGGTGAGCACCACGGTGACCTTGCCGTCCCAGAGGACGATGCGCGCCAGCCGCGCGTAGAGCTGCGTGGCGCCCGCGGCGCGGAACTCCTTCTCCACCGTGGGGGCCTTGGGGTCCCACGCGTCCTGGTCGAACTTGCCCGGCGTGTACGCGGCCTTGATGACCCTCGTCTCGTCGGAGAACTTCAGCATCTTCTGGCCGTCCATCAGGTCCACGCTCGCGTAGATGTACGTGAGGTAGCCGTGGTTCTCCGGCTTCGCGGAGGGCAGGTTGCGGAACTGCGCGGTGTAGTTGGCCGGGACGCCGTGGACGTCGAAGGGCTTGGCGTCCAGCACCTTCTTGAAGAAGTCCGCGTTGGCCTGCATCTCCGGCGGCAGCGCGGCGACGGAGAAGCCCTCGTCCTCCAACTGCTGCATCTCCGCCTTCCACTCCTCCAGCACCTTGGCGTTGGCCGCGGCCGTCTCCGCCGGGGGCACGAAGGTGAAGATGCTCACCACCTGGTCGATGGAGGGGTACTTGTGCGCGTTCTGCGTCAGCTCCCGGTACACACCTTCGGCCTCGTCCAGGTCCTTGGTGTAGATGGCCATCGGGTCGCTGGAGATGTTGAAGCGCTCGTTGATTTCGTCCTGGAGCAGCACGGACGACATGCCGTCGGGGATGAGCGCGCGGGTGTTGTAGTTGAAGCTCACGCCGTACTTGAGGCGCTCGAAGAAGCCCAGCTCCACGCCCTTGGGCGGCTCCTCCGAACCGGCCCAGGGCACCGCGGCGGCGCAGATGAGCGCGACGATGGCCGTGCTGATGCCCAGCACCATCTTCGGCTTGGGGATGCGCAGCTCCTTGCCGGTGGTGGCGGAGTTGGTGGGCGGGGGCTTCATCACGCCGATGAGCTTCTGGGGCAGCTCCGGGTTGAGGCGGCCGGCCAGCGCCAGGATGGCCGCGCTCCAGCAGAACAGCGTCAGGCCCAGGATGAGCGTGCCCATGCCGGCCAGGAAGCCGAACTGGCTGAAGCCGCGGAACTCGCTGACCATCAGCACGAAGAAGGAGCCCGCCGTCACCACCGCGGCCACCGCGGCCGGACGGCCCGCGTTCATCACCGCGTCCCGGATGGCCACGTCGTACGGCTTGCCCGCGCCCAGCTCCAGCCGCGTGCGGAAGACGAAGTGGATGCCGTAGTCGATGCCGAAGCCGAGCAGGATGCCGCCCAGGATGGACGTAATCATGTTCAGCTCGCCCACCGTCGCGTAGGTGAAGCCGAGCGTATAAATCGTGCCCACCACCGTGCCGATGACGACCAGGAAGGTCGGCGCCAGCTTGCGGAAGAAGATGATGGTGATGAGGAAGATGGAGCCCAGGGCGATGAGCGTCACCGGCTCCAGCGACTCTTCAATCGCGTAGGAGTCATCCACCGTCGTCTTGTAGGAACCGGTGAAGCCGTAGGCGATGGTCTTTCCATCCCCCATCAGCTGGTAGTCCTCCACCAGCTTCACCTTGCCCGGCTGCGCGGAGTACGCGTCAATCTGGCCCTTGAGCCGCTCGAGGTAGTCCTTCGTCTTGCCGATTTCGGTGTTGTCCCACATCGGCTTGACGAGCAGCATCAACATCTTCTTGTCGTTGGAGATGTTGTAGTCGTCGCGGATGCTCTTCTTGCCAATGGAGGAGTACTTGTCGACCAGGTCCTGCATGTCGAGCTCGACGGGCTTGGAGCCGCCCAGGTCGATGAAGAACGGGTTGCTGCGCTTCAGCTTGTCGCGCAGGAACGCCATGATGCGGCGCTTGCCCTCGACCAGGTCCTCCGTCTTCACGAAGAGGACCATGTTCTGCTGGATGAACTCGACGGGCAGCTTGTAGGAGACGTTGCGGACGTTCTCCTTGTCCTCCTGCATGATTTTCGCGAGGTCGTCGGCGGTGCGCTTGAGCGCGGCCTCGTCCTCCGAGCGCAGGGCGACCATGAGGAAGCCGCTGCCGCCCACCATGTCGATGACCTGCTTGACGTCCTTCACCTCTTCCAGGTCCTGGGAGATGAGGTCGAGCTGGTTGGAGTTGATGTGCAGTTTCGACGTCCCCCACAGCGACACGGCCAGCAGGGCCAGCATCACCAGGAGGACCGCCCCGGGCCTGCGGACCAGCAGTCCGGCGAAGGCGTGGGCGAAACGGGAGTGGGAGTTCGGATTTCTATCGCCGCTCATGCGGCGGCGACCCTACTGGCAAACGCCCTGACCCGAAAGGCAAAGCCCGGCCGCCCGGCCGCTGCCCTGCCACGGACGCCCGCGTCATGGCGGGGCGCCCCAGGGCCCACCCTCAGTGGGCGGGCGGCGCGGAGACCCGCAGCACGTCGTTTTCCGGTTCCTTGGGAGGCAAAAGGAACGAGCGCGGGTGCTTCACCAGGTGCGAGAGCACGGCGCGCAGGAAGGGCAGGGCCTCGCGGGCCGGGACGTCGCGGGCGCGGACGGCCACCCCCAGCGCCAGCGAGAAGGACACGACGAAGTTGATGACGCCGGTGAGGGCCATGCCCGCCAGCGCGGCCAGGAACTCCGGCTGGAGCACCGCGCCGGGGCCCATCGCCGTGCCCGCCAGGGAGAGCGAGCCGAGCACGAAGGTGACATGGCGCACGTCCAGCGTCAGGCCGAAGAAGCCGCCCACCAACGGCCCCAGGGCCAGCAGGAAGCCCAGCGTCACGTTGGCCCCCAGGCCGGAGGCCGCGTGCTGGAAGGTGTCCGCCAGCCGCCGGGCGCGCGCCTCCCCCAGGAGTCGCCGCAGCACGCGGTGGTGGGCCAGCGCCTCGGGCAGCCGCCGGTACACCACGAAGTTCTCCAGCCAACCACCCGCCACGCTGCTCATCCACAGCATGACGCCCGTCATGGCGGCGAATATCAGCGTGCCGCTCTTCCACGGATGCAGCGAGGCCACCGTGGCCTGGGCCTTGGCCGGGCTCAGGAAGGCGTGGCCGGTGATGAACTGGTACCCCAGCGCGAACACGATGGCCGCTGGGGCCACCACGCCCAGGTTGCCCATGAAGGCCGCCAACTGGGAGCGGGTGATTCGCGGGATGAGCTCCACCAGGCTCGCCAGCCGCTCTCCTCGGGCACCTTCTCCCACCGCGCCCGCCAGCGTGGCTGCCGTCACGGATGGCTGCTTGGTGGCCAGGGTGAAGCCCAGCGCTTGGATGAGGAGGAAGGCCAGGGCGTAGTTGAGGCCCACGGCGAGGAAGGAGAAGAAGGGCGCCAGCATCAGGCCCGACAGGAGCATCTTGGCGACGACCGCCATCGCCGTGACCAGCCCGCCGCCCGCCGCGGAGTGCACCATCGCGTGGAAGCCCTCGCGGGTGCTGGTGATGTAGTGCTCGCCGGAGTGCCCCGCGCGTTCGATGATTTTGCGCGCCAGCATCCGCATGTTGCGCTTCACCAGCTCCACCACGGAGCGGTCCGCGTGCGCGCGCCGCAGCAGGTCCGACACCAGCGCCATGGCCTCGCGCCAGCGCGCTTCGCCCCGAGGGGCCCCCAGCACGCGGGCAATGGCCTCCATGCGCTCCAGGCCCCGGCGGATGCGCTCCAGCCGGTACACCAGGTCCACGCTGACGCCCGAGTCCTCCAGGTGGCGTGACACGCTGCCCACCACTTGGCGGCAGTCGGCCACGCATTGCGATAAATCCCGCAGCGTGTCCGCCGCCGCGTCGCGCGCCAGGACCGCGTCACAGACCAGCCGCATCCGCAGGAAGGGCGAGGCGCGGAAGGAGGTCTCCGGGCTGCGGTCGCGCACGTCCTCGGCCATGCCCAGGGCCGCCACCTGCACCGCCAGCAGCAGCAGCGCGTCCATCAAGTCCGCGCGCACGCGGGCGGCGGGCATGGGCTCTGGCGACGCGGGTTCGCCGACCAGCGCCGCGAGCTGCGCGAGCCGCGCGGGGGACAGCCGTGCCAGCCAGTCCGCGTCGTCCGGGTTCGGGCACAGGCGCAGCAGCAGCTCCGACAGCTTGCCGGGCTCCGGAGGGGCGGGCAGCAGCGAACGGGCGAGCCGGTCCGACGCCTCCGCGAAGAAGCCCTGTCCGGCGGGCAGCCCCACCTGGGCGAAGAGCTTGAGGCCCCGGCTGCCCTCGAACACGGTGGCCACCAGCCGCGTGAGGGCGGCGCGCATGGCGGGCTCGCCTTCGAGCACGCGCACCATCAGGGCCAGCCGGGTGTCGGCGGCGGAGGCCTCGGGTTCGGAGGCGTCCACCAGCGCGTGGGCGGGGATGCGCTCGCGCAGCCACTGCATCCAGCGCTCCACCCACTGGAGCCGGTCCTCCAGGCTGCCCTCGGGCACGTTGCACAGCAACCGGTACAAATCCCGCACGGCGGAGTGGCCCGGCGCCCGGGGCGCGTACTGCATGCAGAACGCGTCCACTTCGCGGGCGGAGGGCTGCTGCCTGGGGGCGGGGGACGGCACGGGGGCGGGGTCGGTCATCGGCCAGGCACGAGGGGAGGGGCGACTCTACGCGATGCGCGGACCTCGCGAAAACAATGGTGCGGCCGGGAAGCCTGGTGGCCCGGCCGCCGGGCAGGTGCGGGCTACTTCTTCTTCACCTTCGCCAGCTCCGTGCGCATGCGCTCCAGCAGCAGGTCCCAGCCGCCCTTCTCCATCAGCGGCTTCACCTGCGTGTCCCGGATGTCCTGAAGCATGGACGAGCCCAGCACCGTCACGTCCACGACCTTCCAGGCGGCGGCTTCCTTCACCAGGCGGTACTTGAGCTTCATCTCCTGCGTCTTCAGCGGGTGCTTGATGAAGACGGTGGAGGCCACCGTGGCCTCGGGGCCCTGCACCTGCGAGGGCTCGTAGGTGATGCTGTCCAGGTTCTTGAAGTTCTCCCGCACGCGAGGGAAGGCGATGTTCGCGAAGAGGTCCTGGAACAGCGTGACGAACTCCTTGCGCTGCGCATCGGTGCCCTTGTCCCAGTTGTCGCCGAGCAGGAACTTGCCCTGCTCCTGGCTGCCGAAGTGCTTGAGGGCGAGGGCGTCGCGCTCGTAGCGCACGGACTGCACGACGGTCTTCACCGGCTTGGCGATGGGGTCTTCCTTCGCGGCGAGCGCGGGGAGGGCGAAGGCGAAGGTGGCCAGGAAGGCGAGGGTACGGAAGCGGGCGTTCATGTCGGGCTGCTCCTCCAGAGCGGATGCGCGGACGTCTGTTAGCCCAAGGGAACGTCCGGCGCCTCGCGAAATTCACGCTGGGGTGGGAGGCGGCCATCCGGCCGTCGCCAGCCTGGTCGCTGTTCGCTGGCGGATTCCGAAAAGTTGAATGATGCGGCGCTCTTGCGCGTTTGACTCCTCTAGGACGCCACGTCTAGTGTCCGGCCTTCGCGCACTGTCAGCGCAGCCTCTGAGACGACATGCCTACCGACTTCCTGTTCACGTCTGAATCCGTCACTGAAGGCCACCCGGACAAGATCGCCGACCAGATCTCCGACGGTGTGCTGGATGCCATCATCGCCAAGGACCCTCAGGCGCGCGTCGCCGTGGAGACGCTCGTCAAGACGGGCCTCGCCATCGTCGCGGGTGAGGTGACGACGAACTGTTACGTGGACATCCCGAAGCTCGTCCGCAGCACCATCTGCCGCATCGGGTACACCGACAGCTCCATGGGCTACGACGGCAACACCTGCGGCGTCATGGTGGCCATCGAAGGCCAGAGCCAGGACATCGCCCGGGGTGTCGACAACAAGAAGGACCAGGGCGCCGGCGACCAGGGCATGATGTTCGGCTTCGCCTGCGATGAGACGCCGGAGCTGATGCCGGCCCCCATCCACTACGCGCACGCCATCACCCGCCGCCTGGCGGATGTGCGTCGCAAGCAGCACCCGTGGATCCGCCCGGACGGCAAGAGCCAGGTGACGGTGGAGTACCGCGACGGCCGCCCCGCCCGCATCGACGCGGTGGTGGTGTCCACGCAGCACTCCGATGAGGTCTCCAACAAGAAGATCCAGGAGGCCATCCGCGAGGACGTCATCGCGAAGGCGCTGCCCAAGAAGCTCATCGACAACAAGACGAAGTTCTTCATCAACCCCACCGGCCGCTTCGTGGTGGGTGGCCCCATGGGTGACTCCGGCCTGACGGGCCGGAAGATCATCGTGGACACCTACGGCGGCATGGGCCGTCACGGTGGCGGCGCGTTCAGCGGCAAGGACCCGTCCAAGGTGGACCGCTCGGCCGCGTACATGGGCCGTCACATCGCCAAGACGGTGGTGGCCGCGGGCCTGGCCCGGCGCTGCGAGGTGCAGGTGTCCTACGCCATCGGCGTGGCCGAGCCCGTCAGCGTCATGGTGGAGACCTTCGGCACCGCCACGGTTCCGGAAGAGCGCATCGCCCTGGCCGTCCGCAAGACGTTCGGCCTGCGTCCGCGCGAAATCACCGAGTACCTGAACCTGCTGCGGCCCATCTACCAGAAGACCGCCGCCTACGGCCATTTCGGCCGCACGGAGAAGGAGTTCACCTGGGAGCGCGTCGAGGAGAAGAAGGACGCGCTGCGGGATGCCGCCAAGAGCGCCACGCCGTCAGGTGGCCGCCGCCTGAAGGCCGTCTGAGGCAGGGCGCTTCAATTCGGCCCTCGCGCTGCCTCACCGGCGCGTGAGGGCTTGTAAGCACACGGGTCGTCTCCATCAGAAGGAGGCGGCCCGTTGTGTTTCCGCCTGGGCGCTTCGCTGGCGCGTGAGGGCCCGCAACAAGACGGGCCGCTTCCCAGCGAGGGAGGCGGCCCGTTGTGTTTCAGCCTGAGCGTTACTCGCGCCCGTGATGCCTGGCGCTTGGGCGAGGCCCTCGCCCCGGTGCAGGCGGGCGAGGGCGACAGCGGACCGCTCAGTAGCGGTAGGTGTCCGGCTTGTACGGGCCGGAGGTCTTCACGCCGATGTAGTCAGCCTGCTCCTGGCTCAGCTCGGTGAGCTGCGCGTTGAGCTTCTTGAGCTGGAGGCGAGCGACCTTCTCGTCCAGGTGCTTGGGCAGCACGTACACCTTGCCGACCTCGTAGTTGGCGCTGTGCGAGTACAGCTCAATCTGCGCGATGGTCTGGTTCGCGAACGAGCTGGACATCACGTAGCTGGGGTGGCCGGTGCCGCAGCCCAGGTTCACCAGCCGGCCCTTGGCCAGCAGGATGATGCGCTTGTTGTCCGGGAAGATGACGTGGTCGACCTGCGGCTTGATCTCCTCCCACTGGTACTTCTCCAGGGCGGCGACCTCGATTTCGTTGTCGAAGTGGCCGATGTTGCAGACGATGGCCTGGTCCTTCATCTTCGCCATGTGGTCGTGCGTGATGACGCCCTTGTTACCGGTGGCCGTCACGAAGATGTCCGCCTTGTCCGCGGCGTACTCCATGGTGACGACGCGGTAGCCTTCCATGGCCGCCTGGAGCGCGCAGATGGGGTCGATTTCCGTCACCCACACCTGGGCGGACAGCGCGCGCAGCGCCTGCGCGGAGCCCTTGCCCACGTCGCCGTAGCCCGCGACGACGGCAATCTTGCCGGCGATCATCACGTCCGTGGCGCGCTTGATGCCGTCCACCAGCGACTCACGGCAACCGTACAGGTTGTCGAACTTGCTCTTCGTCACGCTGTCGTTGACGTTGATGGCGCGGAACAGGAGCGTGCCCTTGGCGGACATCTCCTGGAGGCGGTGCACGCCCGTGGTGGTCTCCTCGGTGACGCCGAGAATCTTCGCGCTCTTGCGCGTGTACCAGGTCGCGTCCTCGGCCAGCTTCGCCTTGATGGCGGCGTACAGCTCGCGCTCTTCCTCGCTCTGGGGGTTGGCCAGGACGCTGGCGTCCTTCTCCGCGCGCTTGCCCAGGTGCATGAGCAGCGTGGCGTCACCACCGTCGTCCAGAATCATGTTCGGACCCTCGTGGTCGCTGCCCGCGGGGCCGAAGTCGAAGATGCGGTGGGTGAAGTCCCAGTACTCCTTGAGGGACTCGCCCTTGTGCGCGAACACCGGCGTGCCGGCCTGCACCAGCGCGGCGGCGGCGTGGTCCTGCGTGGAGAAGATGTTGCACGACGCCCAGCGGACCTCGGCGCCCAGCGCCTGGAGCGTCTCCACCAGCACGGCCGTCTGGATGGTCATGTGCAGCGAGCCCGTCACGCGCGCGCCCTTGAGCGGCTGCGTCTTGGCGTACTCCTCGCGGATGGCCATGAGCGCGGGCATTTCGCTCTCGGCGATGCGGATTTCCTTGCGGCCCCAGTCGGCGAGCGACAGGTCGGCGATGGCGTAATCCTGCTTCAGGGACTTGGTTGCGGCGGTCATGGCAATGGCTCCTGGTCCAGCGGGCGCGGCGTTCCGGGCTCGGGGAAGTTCGGTGTGAATGCTGCGACGACTCACCCTCGCAAGAGACGCGTACAGGTGAGCGCCGTTGGGTGATTCCGCTTCGAGCCTGGGGCCGGGTCCGGCCTCGCAGCGCTCCTCGAAGTCAGCGGGGAACCTACGAAAAGGACCCCTTCATTTCAACGAGAGACTGCCGCCCCCGGGGGCAGGCGGACAGCCTGCTCCATCCACTTCCAGACGCCCACCTAGCGAGGGAACGTGGCGAGCGTGAGGGACTCGGGAGGGACGGCCAGCTCCCTGGGCGCCAGCGCCACGCCGGACAGGTAGCGCCAGCCGGTGCCGTCGTGGCGGAAGTCGGAGCGCTCCACGAAGGAGCGGTCCTTTCCCTTCTCGAACACCTTGGCGAAGAAGAGCACCTGCGCCAGTCCGTCCGCGTCCGGTTCCCGGCGGTCCATCACCACCAGCTTCGGGTACTGGTGCGCCTGGGCGAAGGCGCGCAGCTCGCGCAGCACCTCGTCCTGGGGCCGCGCGCGGTCGGGGTGGCTGGGGTGCAGCGTCTTCCACAGCCAGGCCACCTCGCGCAGGGCGAAGGCGCTGTAGCGGCTGCGCATGAGTCGCTCGGCGTCGGGCGGCTCGGCCTCGCCTCGGTGGAAGGGCGCGCAGCACTCGCGGTAGCGCAGGCCGGAGGAGCAGGGACAGAGGGGGGCAGGGGGCATGGTGCGGTCCGAGCCTACCCGGCCCGCGCGGGCCGTGGGTGTTCGTGCGTACAGAGGCGGTGGAACGCCCTTGCTGGGCGGGGAGAGCAGGCATACATCCGGGGGCCGCACCCTATGAGCCTCCTCGAAGCCATCGTCCTGGGTCTGGTCCAGGGTCTCACGGAGTTCCTTCCCATCAGCTCCACGGCGCACCTGCGCATCGCGCCGGAGCTGTTCGGCTGGAAGGACCCGGGCGCGGCGTACTCGGCGGTCATCCAGCTGGGCACGGTGGCGGCCGTGCTCATCTACTTCCGCAAGGACATCGTGTCGCTGGTGGCGGCCTTCTTCCGGGGGCTGGCGCGGCGCGAGCCCTTCGGCACGCTGGAGGCGCGGCTGGCGTGGTTCGTCCTGGTGGGCACGTTGCCTGTTGGCATCGCCGGGCTGACGTTGAAGAAGTTCATCGAGAACGAGTTCCGCTCGCTCTACGTCATCTCCGGAAGCCTCATCGTGCTGGCCCTCATCCTCCTCTACGTGGAGAAGCGGGCCTCGCACCAGCGGACGCTGGCGGACATGCGGTGGAAGGATGGCATCCTCATTGGCATGTGGCAGGCGCTGGCGCTGATTCCGGGGGCGTCTCGCTCTGGCACGACGCTGACGGGCGGCCTGTCGCTGGGGCTCAAGCGCGAGGATGCGGCACGCTACTCGTTCCTGCTGTCCATTCCGGCCACCACGCTGGCGGGCGTCTTCGAGCTCAAGCACCTGCTGGAGGCGGAGACGCGGCCTTCCGCGATGGCGCTCTGGGTGGGGACGCTGGTGGCCTTCGCGTCGGGCATGGCGGCCATCGCGTGGCTGTTGCGCTTCCTGCGCACGCGGACGACGTTGGTGTTCGTCGTCTACCGCGTGGCGCTGGGCGTGCTGCTGCTGGTGCTGCTCCAGACGGGCACGCTGAGCCCGATGTCGGGCACGGAGAACGTGGAGGTCCCTGGCAAGCCGGGGACGCCGCCGGTGGAGAAGCAGATTACCGACTAGCGTGAGAGGACGTGGGCCGTGAGTGTGGAGGCGCTGTTCCAGACACTGGAGTCACGGCTGTCCTCGCGGCCGGCGCGTGAGGTGTACTTGCCGGGGTGGACCTTGCGGGAAGCCTCGGTGCTGGTGCCGGTGTTCGAGCGGGACGGCGTGCCCCACGTGCTCTTCACGCGCAGGCCCGCGACGCTGCGGACGCATGCGGACCAGTACAGCTTCCCGGGGGGAGGCCGCGACCCCGAGGACGCGACGCCCCTGCACACGGCGCTGCGCGAGACGGAAGAGGAGCTGGGCATCGACCGGCGCGGCGTGCGGGTGCTGGGCATGCTGGATGAAGTGCCCACGATTTCGCAGTACCGGGTGCGGCCCTTCGTGGGGGTGATTCCCGGGGACGGGAAGTACCGGCCGAGCGCGGAGGAGGTGGCCTTCATCCTGGAGGTGCCACTGTCGGGGCTGTTGGACCCGTCCATCCTCCGCGTGGAGCAGAAGGAAATCATGGGGGCGGAGCGGGACCTGTACTTCTACACGTATGGGACGCACGTCATCTGGGGCGCGACGGCGCGCATCCTGCGCGACTTCCTGAACCACGTGACGCAGGTGCCTGGCGGGGTGGGGTAGGGCGCCGTCGCGTCAGGGCAGGCGGGTCCGGAACTGGAGCCAGGGGACGAGCTCCGGGTGCTTCTGCTCCACCTGTGTCTTGGGCAGGGCATGGGCCAGGGTGTTGAGCGCGTTCTTGAGTCTTCGCATGACGAGGAGCTTCTCGATGGGGATGGCGCGGAAGTCTTCCTGCGCCAGTGCCATCCATCGTGACGCTTCCTCCAGCGACATCGTCGTGAGGCGCTGGATCCACGCGACGATGGGCTCGGAGTCGAGGACGGGGTCACCTTCGCGTTCGCCCAATTCGGAGATCAGTCCTGCCCGCAAGTTCATCGCCGAGAGCATGAATGAGTGCTCTGTAGCTCCCAAGGGAGGTTGTTTCGCGAGGGCATCGTAGATGCGAAGGGCGACGTGGGCCCAACCGGGGCTTCTTTCCTCGCGCGCTCTCGCTGCGATGGTGAACGCAAAGACATCCCAGTTGAAGGGCTCGCCTTCAATGGGCCCACCCAGGGTGACCCTGTCGAGCCATGGATTCACTTTCGAGAGGGGCCATTCCAGGACGTCGTCAAACAGGTCACGAGTCGGGTTCATTGGGCAGGTCCCTACGGGAACAAGATACCGGCTCGGGAGAAGGCCTGTCTGCCGATTTCCAGCGCTCTGGCACTCGTGGCTGAGGGAGCCCCGAAGAGGTAGTGGCCACTGTGAGGCGTGATCTCCACACCTGTGCGTAGCATGCCATGGGCGGCGATTTCAGCTTCGCCTGCTGCGAGCACTGGGCGTCCTCCGCTGGCGACCGCGTGCGAGATTTCTTTTGTTCGCCATGTGTGAGGGACAATCAGCAATTCCCCCTCCGCAGTCACCACCCACTTGATGGAACCGTTGTTCACATACCGTAGAAAGTCGGGGTCTGTGACTCGGACGGGGCGAACGCCTACCAACCGCGCGATTTTCTGCTCGTTGTCCAATAGGTGGGGGCGTTGATTCTCAAGGAGCTTCGTGGGAGCGCCGTCCAAGGAGGAAGGCACGACTGCTCCTCCCTGGCCGCGAGCTGTCATGGCGACCGCATTGGGCGCGAGGCCCACGGTCATGACGCCCTCCGCCACGGTGATGGAGCGCACGCCCCCTGCCATCGCCGCGGATAGCCGGAAGCCCGCCTGAGTCTCGGCGGCCAGGGCCGCGCTGGCGAAGCCGGGAAGGGTGGGTCCCTTGGAGGCCATGCTCGCCGCCCCACCACTCAGCGCCGCCGTCAGCGCGAGGATGAGCACGCGCGCTCCGTTCTCCCCCATGACTCGGCCGAAGCGGTGCCCCGCGTCCTCCAACTCCCGGAACGACTCCGCGCGGTCAGCGTCCGCCGACAGTCTCTGCCAGCCCTCCACGAGGCTCATGAAGGCGTCCACGCCGAGGTAGGCGAGGACGAAGGTCGTCAGTGCGACCGCGACGACCTTGGTCACGGGCTCCGGCGCGACGATGAGGAACATGTACGCGGCCATCGCCGACGTCAGCATCGCCTTGAGCGCGAGCGGGTTGACGACCTCCTTCACGGCGTCCTGTACACCGTCCCACACGTCATCCCAGGCGAAGGTGAGCGCCATCTGCCGGCGTGCCTTGGCATCCAGGAAGGAGAAGCCACCCTCCAGGAGCGTGAGGCACTCGCCAGGGCTGTCCTGTCGGGAGCACCAGGCGCCGTAGTCGTTTCTGGCACCTTGGGGCTCCGAATCCCACGACGCGAGCCGGACCCGTGGGCGCTCCGCCTCCTCTCGAAGGGAGAAGCGCATGTCGAGCACGAGCCGGGTCATCACCTTCCGGAACGCGCCTTCGTCCACTTCAACCGGCTTCGCGCCCTTCGGAGGGACGTAGACGATGGGCTCGCCCTGGCCCGTATCCAGGCGCACGACACGAGGTGTCGCGCAGCCCACGAGAAGCACGCTCAAGAGCAGTGCACCTGCTCCACGCAATGACATGTCGTCCCCCTGGCGTGTGCTCCGAACCCGCGGGAGCACTCGTCAGGAGTTAGCACCTGGCTCTGACGACCTGGGGAGGTCCGGAGGCAACGGACCTCCCTCCGTTGCGGCTCACGCCTTCTGCTTCTGCTCCAACTCAGCACGCAGCTTCTCTTCCCGCGCGCGCAGCTCCGGGGTGAACTCGGCGCCGAAGTCCTCGGCCTCGAAGACGGGGCGAATCTCCAGCTCCGACTCCTCGCCGGGCATGGGGGGCGGGCAGCGGCGCGCCCACTCCACGGCCTCTTCCATCGACTTCACCTGCCACATCCAATAGCCGGCGATGAGCTCCTTCGTCTCCGCGAACGGACCGTCGATGACGCTCTTCTTGCCGTCCGCGAACCGGATGCGCTTGCCCTTGTTGCTCGGGTGGAGACCGTCACCGGCCAGGAGCACGCCGGCCTTCATCAGCTCCTCGTTGTACTTGCCCATCTCGGTCATCAGCTTCTCGTCGGGCATCACATTGGCTTCGGAGTTCTTCGTCGCCTTCACAATGACCATGACGCGCATCGGTTCTTCCTTTCGGTTCGGGAGGCGCTGCGTCCTCGTTCAAAATGGCGACGAATAAGCTCGAAGCGGATCGACACGCGGCGAAAAAATCGCGAGCCAGACTGGCCCAGGGCGCAGGGAAGCCCCAGGAGTCCAAGAAATATCAGGGGGTTGTGCGAGTCGTCGGGCTGGCTGAGTGGCTGCGAACCTCGCCCATGGCGCAACGCGAGCGATGCGTGAGGCTCAGCCCACCGCGCCGAGGGCTGCGTCCCGTGGGCCCTTGCATCGCCTCTCCGCCATGACGCTCGTTTCGCCCGCGCCATGGCGGCCCAGGGGCGCGCGGCGGCCGGGCCCAGCGAGCCCTCTGCGCGCGCCTCCCATGCGGCGTTGTAAAGCGTTGATGCCGACCTCACCGTCCCGAGAGGCGCCGCCATTGCGGGGGCGCGCCTGGAGCCGGACATGGTACGGGGCGCACGGAATGAAGGGGGCAGGCTGTTTGGCGCACTCTCGCGCTTGATGGCGATGCCTCTCCATGCACTGGCCGCGGACGTGCTGCCGTCGTGGAACGAAGGGCCCGTGAAGCAGGCCATCATCGACTTCGTCACCCGCGCCACCACCAAGGGCGGGGCCGGCTTCGTTCCGCCCGAGGCGCGCATCGCCACCTTCGACAATGATGGCACGCTCTGGCCGGAGCAGCCGCTCGTACAGGGCGCCTTCATGCTGAAGCCGCTCCGTACCCGCGTGAAGCAGGACTCTTCGCTCGCGAAGCGGCAGCCGTTCAAGGCCATCCTGGAGGGGGACCTCTCCGAACTCTCCACCATGGACAAGTCCAAGCTGATGAAGGTGCTGGGCGTGACCCATGCCGGCATGACCGAGGAGGCGTTCATCCGCGAGGTCCGCGCGTTCTTCCAACACGCTCGCCACCCGAGGTGGAACGTTCCGTACAACCAACTGGCCTATGCCCCCATGCTGGAGTTGCTCCGGTACCTGCGCGCGAACGGTTTCCAGACCTGGCTCGCCTCGGCGGGGGGCATCGACTTCATGCGTGTCATCTCCGAGGAGACCTACGGCATCCCGCCCCAGCAGGTCATTGGCAGCCAACTGAAGAAGACCTTCGACGACGCGCACGCTCCCTCGGTGCTGCGCCGAGAGGCGCGCGTCGCCCACGTCAATGACAAGGCGGGCAAGCCGGTGGGAATCGACGAGCACATCGGCCGGCGGCCCGTCTTCGCGGCGGGAAACGTGCGCTCCGGCGGCGACATCCAGATGCTCCAGTACACGCGAAAGCGCCCGCGCCCAGGCTTCGCCTTGCTCATCCACCACGACGACGCGGCGCGCGAGTTCGCCTACGAGGAGAAGGACGGCGCGTCATTGAAGGCCGCGCGCGAGGGCGGCTGGGCCGTGGTCAGCATGCAGCGGGATTGGAGGCGCATCTTCGATGAAACGCGAGCACGGACTGGGAACGGGAGGGGATGAAGAGGCGGCGTCCCGCTTCCTGCTGGACCTGGCCAGGGCGCTGCACCTGGCCTATCAACCCTCGCTCCTGGTGGAAGCGCGCGTGCGCCGGGCGGCGAGGGCCTGGGGGCTGAGCACGGAGGTCTTCACGGTCCAGAGCCTGGCCATGACGCAGGTGGTGGCCCCTCGACGGTCGCCCGCGGACTTCGCGCGGCTGCCCTTCAACCCGCACTGGAACCTGGGCCGTGCGGCGAGGCTCCTCCAACTGACGGATGACATCGCGGCGGGAGGCGTGGACCTGCCCGAGGCCCGTGCGAGGTTGGACCGCATCGTGGCCGAGCGCTCTCCCTACTCGAAGTGGCTCGTGCTCCTGGCCTATGGCGTGTACGGCGCTGCCGTCGCGGCGCGCGTGGGGGGCGCGTGGTGGGAGATGTTCGCGGCCCTCCTCGTGGGCGCCATCGCGGGCGTCATCCACTTCGGGACGCTGCGCTCGCAGCGGGTGGACCTGCAGAAGAGCTTCCTCGCGGCGTTCCTGGGAACGCTGGTGGCGTTCGGGCTCCGCTTCGTCCTGCCGCCCTTCGACGTGGTCCAGGCGTTGTTTGGCGGGGCGGTGCTGCTGGTGCCCGCGATGGTGGTCACGCTCGGCTCATTGGAGTTGGCCTCGGAGTCCGTGGAGGCCGGTATGACGCGTCTGGTCTATGGCCTGCTGCGCTTCCTGATGATTGGCGTGGGCATCGTGGCGGCCACGACCTTGTGGGGCTTTCTCTGGCCGATACCGGAGTACAGCGACGTGCACGTGCTGTCGCCTTGGGTCACCTTCTTGCTGCTGGCGGTCGGTGGCGTGGCCCTGGCTGTCTGCATGGCGGGGCGGCGGCGCGACCTGGTGGGCATCGTCGGCGGGGTGCTGCTCGCCTACGGGACGCAGGCTGGGATGAAGGCGGTGCTGGGCGAGCAGGGGAGCCCGATGGTGGCCGCGTTCGTGCTGGGCGTGGCCGGGTTGCTCTACGGCCGGGGCGGACAGCGGATGCCGATGACGGTCATCATGCCGGGCCTGTTGCAGCTCGCGCCGGGCTTCATGGGGACGCAGGCCATCATCGCGTTGCTCGGCATGGGGCGCCCGGGCGCGGACGATGCCCGGCCGTTCGACGTGCTGATGGTGGCACTCCAACTGGTGTTGGGGTTGGTGTTCGCGACCCTGGTGGTGCCGCCGCGCATCCCCGTGAACGGCGATGACACCGCGCCATCGCGTTCCGGGAGCACGTAGCGCCTCTGGGGCGAACGATGCCGTCCGCCCGGCGGACACAGGCGGCGGCGCTGCTCCGCCGCCCGGCGCCGCGCGTAACTACGCGTGCGACTGCTGAGCGCGGCGGACGAACCGCTCCACCTGTTCGGCCAGCGCCATGACCTGGTCGCCGATGGCGGTCTCCTCCTTTCGCTCGCGCGCCTCCAGCAACTGCCGCTTCACGCGCTCCTTGATGGGCCCGATGCTCAAGCTGCCCGGGGCCTGGCTGGGGGGGTAGTCGAGCAGGCTCTGCGCGAACTTCTGGACCAGCGCCTGCGCGGGCACGAACGTGAACATCCGCTCCCCGTACCACTTCAAATACAGGCCGGCCTTGGGGCCGTATTCGAACGGGTCCGAGCGCAGGTTGATGAGGTACGGCCACGCCGGGTCGAAGCGCTTGCCGCTGAACCACATGTCCGGGCCTTCGCCTTCCTGGTAGCTGAAGATGAGCTTCCAGTCGTCGTACCGGACGGCCGCGAGGTTTCCGCTGTCGAGCACGTAGATGAACTCATGCCGGGCTCCCTTCTCCTTGCCCGCGAGCAGCCCGGTCTGGTCATACCCATCCAGATAGACCCGGAAGGTCTTGTCACCCGCCTTGTAGCCGCGCTGGCACTGCGCCACGAGGTCCTTGGGGCCGCCCGCCGCGGAGACCAGCGTGGGCATCCAGTCCTCGTGCGCGAAGATGTCGTTGATGACGCGCCCTGGCTCCACCACGCCCGGCCAGCGCACCAGGCAGGGGACGCGCACGCCGCCCTCCCAGGTGGAGCCCTTCTCGCCCCGGAACGGGCTGTTGCCGCCGTCTGGCCAGCCCATCTTCTCCACGCCGTTGTCGGTGGAGAAGACCACCAGCGTGTTGTCGGCGATGCCCAGCTCGTCCAGCTTGGCCAGCAGCACGCCGACGATGTCGTCCAGCTCCCGCATGGCATCCGCATAGAGGCCGTAGCCGGTGGCGTTCCGGTACTTCTCCTGGAGATAGGTCCAGACGTGGGTGCGCGTGGTGTTGTGCCAGAGGAAGAACGGCTTGCCGTCCTTCACGGCGCGCTCCATGAAGTCCAGGGTCCCCTGGAGGAACTCCCCGTCCACGGTCTCCATGCGCTTGCGGGTGAGCGCGCCGGTGTCCTCGATGCGCTGTTTGCCCACCACGCCCCAGCGCTTGTCCTCGGTGGGGTCATTTCGGTCCGTGGCCCAGCTCCGGAGGACGCCCCGAGGACCGAAGCGCTCCTTGAAGGTCGGGTCCTTGGGGTAGTCCGGGCACTCCGGTTCGCCCTCCGCGTTGAGGTGGTAGAGGTTGCCGAAGAACTCGTCGAAGCCGTGCACGGTGGGCAGGTAGGGGTTGGAGTCACCCACGTGGTTCTTGCCGAAGTGGCCGCAGGTGTAGCCCAGCGGCTTCAGCATCTCCGCGATGGTGGGGTCGGAGTCCTGGAGTCCATACTTCGCTCCGGGCATGCCAATGGTGGTGAGCCCCGTGCGGAGCGGGTTCATGCCGGTGATGAAGGCCGCGCGGCCCGCGGTGCAACTCTGCTGGCCATAGCAGTCGGTCATCATCGCGCCTTCCTTCGCGATGCGGTCGATGTTGGGCGTGAGGTACCCCATCATCCCCTGGTTGTAGGCGCTGACGTTCCAAAGCCCGATGTCATCGCCCCAGATGACCAGGATGTTGGGCTTGCGCGACTGCTTGCCATTGCCGTTTCCATTGCCCGTGGGTTTCGCCTTGCTTGCCATGTGTTGCCTCCTGGGCAGGAGGTGTGCACGCGCCTCCTCGGGGACATGGTTCGGGAGGAGGGGGCGGGAGGGGAGGCAACGGGCCGGACTGCGGACAGGGTGAGGACGGGCGCAAGCATGGTCGCCCGCGAGGATGCTCGAGTCCCGCTCAATGCACGGGGGGCAGCGTCCGAGGCTCACCGTCACGGGCGTGCCTCGCGTCGGCGTCCATCAGGAAATGGTGCACCGCCGCCCCCACGGTGGCATGCACATTCTCTGGCCCCAGCCGCTCCAGCAGACCGCTCCGCCGCAGCAGCGCCCGCAGCGGAGCCCGGGCCTCGGCGATGCCCAGCACCACGCCCTCTTCCTCGAATTCACGGCGCAGCTTCTCCAGTCCTTCCGCCGCGGTGACGTCCATGTCGAAAACGGCGGACGCATCAAGCACGAACCACCGCACAGGCGCATCCGCGCTGGAGACCAAGGCCCGGGCCTGCTCCCGCAGATGTCGCGCGTTGGCGAAGAACAGCGGCGCATCGAAGCGGTAGATGACGAGCCCGGGCACCGTCTCGGCGTTCTCGAACCGCTCGATGTCGTGGTAGCCGGGCACGCCCTCGCGCTCGCCAAGCACCGCGTCGTGGGGCCTGGCGGCCCGGCGGATGAGGTCCGCCAGGGCCAGCGCCACCGCGACGAGGATGCCTTGGAGGATGCCCAACACGAGCACCCCCACCATCGTCACGCACGCGAGCACCGCCTCCACGCGCCGCACGCGCCACAAGTCGATGATGGCTCGGAACTCCAGCAGGTACACCGCGGCCACGAAGACGATGGCGCCCAGCGTCACCATGGGCAAGTCGTGCAGCAGGGGCGTGAGGAACAGGGCGAACACCAGCACCACCCCAGCGGCGAGCACCCCCACGAGCTGGGTCCGCCCCCCCATGGAGACGTTGACGGCCGTGCGCGAGTCGCTCCCCGTCACGGGGAACCCCTGGCTGAACGCATTGGCGAGGTTGGCGGCGGCCTGCCCGAGGAACTCCTGATTGCTGTCCAGCCGGTAGCGGAACCTGTCGGCGTAGAATCGGCCCGTCAGCACGGAGCTGGCGTAGTTGACGAGCGCCAGGCTGAAGGCGGCGGGGAGCAGCGACCGCACGTCCTCGAAGCGCAGGGCCGGCAGGCCTGGCGCGGGGGGCTCGGCGGCAAGGTGGCCCACGACCTTGATGCCCCCATGCTCCAACTGGAACAGCCCCCCCGCCACCGTGGTGAGGACCACCAGGATGAGCGGACCGGGCGCCTTGGGCAGCAGTTGCCGCAGCAGCACGAGCGTGGTGATGACGCCCAGCCCCAGCAGGAGCGTCGGGACGTGGGTCCGTTCGAGGTGGGTGGCGACCTCGAACACCTGACCCGAGAACGTGTCGGACTGGCGCTCCTGCCCGAAGAGCCGCGCGAGCTGGCTGCCGATGATGATGAGCGCCGCGCCATTGATGTAGCCGATGAGGATGGGCTTGGACAGGAAGTCCGCGAGCGCGCCCACCTTGAGCAGCCCTCCGAGCAGGCTCAGCACGCCGACCAGCAGCGCCAGCAGTGCAGCCAGGGATGCGTAGCGCGCGGCGTCCGCGCCCGCCGCCACTGGCGCGAGCGCCGCGGCGGTGAGGATGGCGGCCCCCGCCTCGGGTCCGATGATGAGATGCCGCGAGGGCCCGAACAGCGCATAGGCCAGCATTCCCGCCACGCCCGCGTAGAGGCCCGCTGCTGGACGCACGCCCACGAGCTGCGCGTAGGCCAGGCCCTGGGGGATGAGCATCGCGCCAATGGTGAGCGCCGAGAGCAGGTCCGCCCGGAACCAGCGGCGCTGATAGCCGCGTGCCTGCCGCAGGCCCGGCAGGCCTCGCCGCACCGCCCGCCATGTCCGCGCCACCAGGTCGCTCACCGCCCATCCCCTCGCGCTGGTGCCCCGGGACACGCTGTGAACGCTGGGGCCGCTTCGCAACGCAAGGTCCTCGCCCCGGCGGCTCCTGGCATGGCCGCATGCCCCTGGGCGAATCCGGGCCGGGCCGAGTCCGCGCTGGGAGAAGCGCGGCCAGGGCCGCACTGAAGCGTGTACCCGAGCGCGCGGCGCGCCGCAGGGTGACCCCTCAGAACCCAATCGCGGGCAGCGGAGGCAGGGGCTTCCCCTCCAGCGCCTGCTCCAGCGACTCCGCGTAACGGCGGATGCCCGCGAGCCACGAGGCGTCCTTCTGGCCCTGCTCCGTGGCCGCGAGGACGCGGTGCAGGGTCTCCCGAGCCGTCCGGCGCGCCGCTGCCTGCCGCGCGTGCTGGCCCACGGCTCCCGCCAGCCGCAGCAGCCGGAGCACGACAGCGGGTTCGGTGGCGCCGTAGCGAAGCGTCTGGTCCGTGACCAGGTCCAGGTAGTCGCGCAGCGACAGCGCGCGAAGGAAGACGCGAGGGCGCCCGGACATGTCTGGCACCACGCGGGGGCCCAGCCGCAACTGGCTCAGCTCGCACATCAAGAAGGTGAGCTGGTCCAGCGCCTCCACCACGGTGTAGGGGTCGTTGATGCCCGGCGACAGCGCCTTGACGGCCACGTCCACCAACTGGCGCACGCCCAACGCGACGTCCACGTCCTCGTCCCGCCAGCGGTCCGTGTGGATGGCTCGGAGCAGGAGGGCCTCGGCCACCTCGCACGAAGCAGGGGAGAGGCGGTCATCCGACGCGAACCAGCCCACCTCGCCGCCTTGAATCACCGGCTCGCCGATGGCCCGCTCCAGGTGGACGATGAGTCTCCGCGCCGTCGCCACCTCCAGCAGGGGCCGCGCATCCACGGAGACGACGAAGCCGTTCCGTTCGGCCCGAAGTGGCCACCGCTCGCCCGTGGGCGCCGGCACCTTGGCCGGCGCCTCCATGTCCCCTGCGCGCAGGCGCTCCAGCCTGCGCGCGACGCGCAGCGTGTCCACGCGCACTCGCTGGACGATGTTCTCCACGCGCATGGATTGGAGCGTATGGAGCACATGGAAGACGAGCGCGCCCTCACAAACGACGAGCAGCAACATGGCCAGACTGAGCGCCGGGCGCGGGGCGCGCTCGGCGCCCGCCACGAGCCCGAACTCGTGGGTGGCCACGAGGCAGAAGACGCTCGTGGCGACGAACACCGGGATGACCACGCGGATACCCGCGCCGTGCACGAAGTGGCGCAGCAGTCGCGGCGAGAACTGCCCAGCGGCGTTCTGCACCACGAGCATGGAGAGGGACAGGACGATGCTCAAGGACGTCAGCGCAATCCCCAGCACGGTGGAGAGCATGTCCCGCGCCTCCGAGGAAGTGGCCTGCCAGGCGACGCCGCGCAGAACCCTTGCCGCGAACACAGGGGGCGCCACGAACACCACGCCCAGGCAAGCCCCAATCACCGCGCCCACCACGGGCGTGAGCCACAGCCGATGCCGCAGCCACCAACGGAGCGGCGGTGCATCTCGCGGCGGACCGGACCTGGGGACTCTACGTCCCAGGGCTGTGCGGGGGAGTGCCTGGATGCCCGCCATGCGCAGTACCTCCGCCACGGCACTGGCCCTGAGCCAGTGCGCTCAGGCCGACTGGCCACGGCGACCGGACCTGCCCCTGGGGCTTCCCTGGATCCGGCGACGGGTCCACCCCCCCAGAGACTGCGAACGCTCGAGTTCGGCGGCAAGACGCCTGCGAGGGACTGCGGCCGTGACCCGGGCCTGTCATGGGGCCAGACACGGCCGGGTTCATTGGCGCCAGTGGATGGGACGCCGACGTCGGCCTGGGCGACAGGGGCCCGACAGCCCCTACGCCCGTCTAGAACTGCAGGTACACGTACGGCCGCGTCTCCACGGCGGACAGGTGGCGGATGCCCAGGCCGAGCACCACCAGCACCGCGGCGCGCACCGGCATGGGCATGCGGACGAAGAGGTCCGACGACACCGTGTAGAGCTTCATCGGTACGGCATGGAAGAAGACGGCCGCGGCCAGCATGGCCCACACCAGCGGGCTCACGTTGGCGATGCCGGGCACGCCCGCCATCATCCGTTCGTAGAACTCGCCCGCGTGCGCCATGTCCGCCGCCCGGAACACCACGCGCGTCAGCACGACGATGGTGAACGTCGTCAACATGCCCAGCGCCACGCGGGGGATGCCCGGGGACTCGGGCTTGCCCACCGACCACTCCCAGCAGCGCGACACACACAGCGCCACGCCGTGCACCGCGCCCCAGACCGCGAAGCGCCAGTCCGCGCCGTGCCACAGGCCGCCCAGCACCATCACCGTCATCAGGTTGAACAGCACGCGCGGCTTCGACACGCGGTTGCCGCCCATTGGCCGGTACAGGTAGTCGCGCAGCCACGTGGACAGGCTCAGGTGCCACCGGTTCCAGAACTCGCCGATGTTCTTCGCCAGGTACGGGCGGTTGAAGTTCTCCGGGAACTTGAAGCCGAACAGCGCCGCCACGCCAATCGCGATGTCCGAGTACCCCGAGAAGTCGTAGTAGAGCTCGAAGGTGTAGGCCACCGCCGCGACGATGCACTCCGCGGAGGCGTACTTCTCCGGCGCGGCGAAGACGGGGTCCACCAGTCCCGCGCCCAGCACGTCCGCGATGACCAGCTTCTTCACCAGGCCCACCGCGATGCGGAAGAGGGCGTGGCCACCGGCGTCGGGCGTGAGGCTCGGCGTCTGGCGGAAGTGCACCATCAGCTCCGACGCCCGGATGATGGGGCCACTCACCACGCGCGGGAAGAAGAGCAGGTACAGCAGGTGCTCGATGAACGAGTGCTCCGCGCTCGCCTTCTGCCGGTACACGTCCACCGTGTAGCTGATGGCCTGGAAGACGAAGAAGGACAGGCCCACCGGCATCAGCAGGTTGAAGGGCTCGGCGCGGACTTCAATGCCCCACGGCGCCAGCAGCGACAGCAATGTCTGCCGCAGCATCTCCAGGTACTTGAAGCCCGCGAGCAGGCCCAGGTTGGAGACGACCGACACCGTGACAAGCGCCTTGCGGACCCCCTGTGACTGCGCGCGGGCCATGCCCTTCACGCACAGGTGGTCCACCGTGACGCCCACCAGGAAGATGAGGATGGGGAAGGGCGTGAAGGCCGCGTAGAAGAAGAGGCTGGCCACCAGCAGCACGCCGATGCGCGGCCAGTAGTGCCGGTGCACCGCCCAGTACAGGGCGAACACCGCGATGACGAAGACGAGGTACTGGACGCTGTGCGACAGCACGTCAGTTGTCCTCCACGCGCGAGGTGGGGCCTGCCTTCTTGTGGGCCTCGTACGCCGTGAGCAGCTCCCGGGAGAAGGCCCCCGCCAGCCGCGCGTAGCCTTCCGGTGTCAGGTGGACGCCGTCCGCGTGGCCCAGCGCGGGCTGCGTGCGCTGCCAGCGCAGCATGGAGCGCTCTCCGCCCATGGCCGCGCGCGTTGACCAGTACGCGCACCCCGCGTCCTTCGCCACCTGCGGCAGCGTGTTCAGCACCGACGCCAGCGAGGGCGCCTCGCTCCACCGGCCGTTGGCGTCCTGCGTGAGCCGGTCCGTGGGGCCCATCACCAGGCACTCCGCGTTGGTGGCCTTGCGCAGCCGCGTCAGCAGCTCCGTGTAGTCCCGGCGCAGCGCCGAGGCGTCCAGGTCCGGCCGGCCCGCCTCGTTGGTGCCGTACCAGAACACGAGCAGGTCCGGTCGCCGCGACGCCAGCTGCGCGTCCACCGCCGCCGCGTCCATGGCCCCCAAGGTCGAGGCCGTGGCGCCGGGAAGGCCCAGCGCGTCGTACACGACGCCCGGCGTGTCGTATTCCAGGGACGCCCCCAGCACCGTGACGTTGCCGTCCTTCGGCGCCGTCACCTCCACGGTGTGCGAGGACCCCGTAACGGGGAACGAGCGGATGCGCACGGTGGGCGCGGTCAACGGCTCCGGCGGAGGCGCGTCCGGCGGCAGCAGCTCGCCGTCAATCGCGATGTCCGGCGCGCGCACGTCCGGCGCGTCCAGCGCGTACAAATCCAACCGGCCCGAGGTCTCCTTCGCCTCCGGGCAGTCCTTGCAGAACTGGATGCGCAGCTTCGCGCCCGGACCACCCACGGCGCGGATGCCCGTCAGCCCCCACAGACCGCCGGGGGGCGCGTCCTTGGCGGCGTCCTCGATGGTCCAGTCCCCCTCCAGCGCGCGCGTCACGCCCGCGGGCTCCAGGCGGGGGGAGGCCTTGCCGGCGGCGATGAAGCCCCGGCCCGCGGCGCCGAAGCGCTTCGTCAGCACCTCGCGCACCGCGTCCGTGAAGTCGTGCGACGCGGTGTGCGAACCGCCCAGCTGCGCGACGCCCACGCGAAGGGCCTCGCCCGCCTCGCGGCGCTTCAGCTTGTCGAACGTGCGCGCCAGCGCGGTGTCCGCGTTCTGCAGGCCGGCCGGGTCCACCGCGGCCACCAGCGGCGCCCGGCTCTTCGCGAACGCACGCTGGAGGGACAGGTCGAAGAGGTGGCCCAGCAAATCCGAGCCCCGGGCGCGCGGGTGGACGAGGTCGTCCAGCATCAGCCCTTCCTCGAGCCAGCGCAGCGCGGAGCCCTCGCCGCCCATGGCGGCATAGGCGTCCCAGAACGCGCAGCCGGCCGCGCGGGCCTCCTCGCGGTAGATGGCGCCAATCTCCTGGGTGCCCCGGCGTGACACCACCTCGCCGCTCATGGTGCGCACGCCCGCGTCGATGGGGGCCATCAACAGGCACGCGGCGTTCGGCACGTTGGAGCGCACGCGAGACATCAACTCCTTTATCTGCGCGCGCACCTCGTCCAGCGTGGTGCGGTCTCGCGAGTAGAAGAAGGCCTCGTTGCCGCCCACCATCATCACCACCAGGGACGGCTTGCGCTGGCGCAGCTGCGCGCGGAAGGCGGCGGGCTGGGCGCGCAGGTACACCTCCGCCATTCCGCCCAGCAGGCCCACCGTGTCGTAGACGACGCCCGGCGTGCCCGACTCCAGCGTCATGCCGTGCAGCTCCACCTTGCCGGACGTGGTGAGCGTCAGCGACTTCGCGCCCTGCGGCAGGGTCACGCGGGCGAAGGCCGCCTCCGACTTGTTCTTGGAGAAGCCCCGCGTGTGGATGCGCTGGAGCGGCTTGCCGTCCACGGAGAACTGCACGGAGCCACTGGCGGGCTGCGCCAGGAAGAAGAGCTCCGCCACGCGCGAGCCCTCCACGTCATAACGCGTGCTCTGGGAGCCCTTCTCCGAGCTGAAGGCCACGCCGGTCCAGCCCACCCGGTCGCGGGGCCACTTGGAGTCCACCAGCCGCTCGATTTCCCAGCCGTCCGAGCCTCGGCCCGAGCGCGTCCAGCGGCCCGCGCTGGCGGGGCGGGTGATGAAGAGGAAGCCCTTGCCGCCCGCGCCGAAGCGCTCCTGGAGCCGGTCGCGCACCAAATCCGTGATGTGGTCGGAGGCGACCAGCGAGTCGCCCAGGTGCACCACGCGCACCGGCGTGCGCCGGGCGTCCTCGCGCAGCTCGGCCAGGGCCCGGGTGTAGGGCGCCAGTCCGTCCTCCTGGCAGCTCCCGTCCGGCCCCGCCTTGCGGCAGTTCAGCTCGATGTCCACGTGCTGGGAGCCCATGCGCTCGCGCAGGGCCTCCAGGTCCTTCGCGCGGGCCAGGGTGGGGGCGCTCAGCTCCTCCAGTCCGATGCCCGGCGTGGTGGGTACGGCGGGCAAAGGCTCCGCCACCAGGGCACCGGCGTCGGCGGGCTCCTCCTCTTCCGTCTCTTCCGGCGGGCGTTTGGCGGCGCCCGCACCCGCCGTCATCACTTCTCCGGGCGGACGCGTGGCGCGACCGCCCGACAGCGAGGTCGGCAGGACGAGCGCCACCAGCTTCTCGGGCAGGGGACCCCGCTGGAGACTCGGGAGGGGCCGGAGGGCGTCTGGGACCGGGGCAAGCGACAGCCCCAACGCCAGTGCGACGGTGAGGATGAGCGTCAGCCCGGTGGATCTGGCCTTGAGGAAGTCCAACAGCGCGGCATGAGACTGGCTTTTTGGTGGCGGGTCAAAACTCTCACCTCCCTTCGTGGCCTCGCCGTCTGGAGGGCGGGCAGGCGAGTCCCTCTTTCCCGGCGAGGCTGAAACGGTATGGTGCGCCGCCATGGCCGCCGGCTGGGTCCGGGGCCTTCAGGAGTGCAACACCCGCAATGGCCCTCTACCCCGTCATCATGGCCGGAGGTTCCGGCACCCGCTTCTGGCCGCTGTCCCGTCAGGCGCGGCCCAAGCAGTTCCTGCCGCTGGCTTCCAAGCTGCCGCTCATCACCGACACGTCCGCGCGCCTCAAGGGGCTCGCCTCGGTGAAGGACACCTTCATCGTCTGTGGCCCCCTGCACGCGAAGGCCGCGGCGAAGCTGGTGAAGGGGCTGCCCAAGGCGAACCTCCTGGTGGAGCCGGTTGCGCGCAACACCGCGCCCGCCATCGCCCTGGCGGCGGTGCAGGTGGCCGCGCGCGACCCCAAGGGCGTCATGGTGGTGCTGCCTTCCGACCACCACGTGGCGGACGTGCCCGGCTTCAAGCGCACGCTCGCGGACGCGGCGGACCTGGCGGAGGCGGGGCACATCGTCACGCTGGGCATCAAGCCTTCGCGCCCGGAGACGGGCTATGGCTACATCCAGGTCGGCGAGGCGCTGGAGGGCGGTGGCCGCAAGGTGCAGGCCTTCAAGGAGAAGCCCGACCTGGCGACGGCGCGCGGCTACGTGTCCTCCGGGGACTACCTGTGGAACGGCGGCATCTTCGTCTTCCGCGTGGACGTCATCCTGGAGGCCTTCGCGAAGCACATGCCGGAGATGCAGAAGGGCCTGGACGCCCTGCGCAAGGCCGCGGGCAAGCGGACCTTCGGCGCGGTGCTGAAGAAGGTGTTCCCGAAGCTGCCCTCCACCTCCATTGACTACGGCGTCATGGAGAAGGCCTCCAACATCGCGGTGCTGCCGGGTGACTTCGGCTGGTCGGATGTCGGCTCGTTCGCGGCGATTCCAGAGGTGCGCCCCGCCGACGCCCACGGCAACGTGGTGTCCGGCAACCTCGCGGTGGTGGTGGACTGCCACAACTGCGTGGTGCTCGCCGACAAGCGCCCGCTGTCCGTGGTGGGCCTCACCGACATGGTGGTGGTGGACTCCGGCGACGCGGTGCTCGTGGTGCCGAAGGACAAGAGCCAGGACGTGCGCAAGGTGGTGGAGGCGCTCAAGGCTCGCAAGCTGACGAAGTACCTGTAGGCGTCCAGGTGGGGCCGGGTGCGCTGGAGAAACGCCCGGTTCCCACCCGGGAAGAATTACTGGCCGCGAACCCCTGATTCACCGGTGACCTCGGTCAGTTGGGGGCTTGCTCTGTCGATGAGTGGACAAGGGTCCTCTGCACGCCGGTTGCAAGGCCCCCACCGCCTGCCCCGCTCCGGGGCGACAGAGGGTGGTGGGGTATGGCCTGCATGCGGTGTGACGTGGACCATCCGGCCGGGGCGTCTTGCTCGGCGGTGCATGACGGCGTCGCCGTGTCAGCGAGCTGCCTGGAGGGGCAGCGGCACGGGCCGCTCCTCTTCCGGCGCTGGTTGGGGGCGGGGGCGCTGGGCACGGTGTACCTGGCGGAGTACCTCCCCACGGGGCACCGCTTCGCGGTGAAGGTCTTGCACCCGCACCTGGCGGCGCAGCCGGCCATGCAGCGCCGCTTCTACGCGGAGGCGCATGCGTTGCGCGAGCTGGTCCACCCTCACGTTGCCCGCGTGCTGGACGCGCGCCCGGGGCCCGGCGGTCTGCCGTGCCTGCTGATGGAGTACGCCGACGGTGAGTCCTTCTCCCGTCTTCCCATGCCGCTGGCGCCCGTGGAGGCGGTGGAGTTGCTGGGGCAGACGCTGGAGGCCGTGGAGGCCGCGCACGCGCGCGGGCTCATGCACTGGGATTTGTCCGCGGACAACCTGGTCCTCACGCGGGATGCGCGGGGGGAGCGCCGGGTGAAGGTGCTCGACTTCGGCGCCAGCGCCATCCTCAGCTCCAGCCTGTCTCCCGAGGAGCGGGCTCGCGGCATGGTGGTGGGCTCGCCGGCCTTCATCGCGCCCGAGCAGTGGTCCGGTGAGGGCGTGGATGGCCGCGCGGACGTGTATGCGCTGGGCGTGGTGGGCTACCTGCTGCTCACCGGGCGGCTGCCCTTCGGCGTCGGCCGCGCGGGGGAGCTGGCGCCTCCGGAGCCGCATGTCCTCAATCCCTGCGTGCCACCCGCGCTGTCCGCGGTGCTGCTGCGGGCCCTGGCGCCGCGGCCCGCCGAGCGCTTCCCGGATGCCCGCGCGTTCCGAGAGGAACTGGCGCGCTGCATGGACCCGCGTGCCCGCGCGGCGGAGCGGGAGGCGGCGCTGGTCGACGACGTGGAGCTGCTGGTGGACATCGACATCACGTTCGACGAGGACGCAGCGCCCGTGTCCCAGGCGCCCATCCTGCTGCTGCCGGAGATGCGCGTACCAGAAGGCAACGTCACCATCTTCGGCCAGGCGATTCCGGAGGACGGTGCCACGCCGCTGCACCTGGCGCTGCGGGCGGCGGCCCATGCGGAGCCGGTGTTGGAGGCGCCGGCCCCGCGCGTCGCCGCGCCCGAGGGGTTGGACGTTCGCGTGCGTCTCGCGGAGGGCTGGACGCGGGTGGCGGCCAACGACGTGTCGGTGGATGGCTTCTTCGCCGCGTGGGATGGCGAACTGCCGCCGCTGGCCGCGCGCCTGGGCGTGGAGCTGTCCTTCGCGGGGCGCACCGTGACGTGCGAGGGCGACGTCGTCCGCCATGTCACGGGAGACGAGGCCCGGACCTGGGGCGTGGCCGCGGGCGCGTTCATCCACTTCACCGAGCCCGCGCCGGCGCTGCGCCAGTGGGTGGCGTGGATGCTGGAGGAGGGGCGCCGGCCGGAGCCGCGTCCCGATGGGGAGCTGGCGCGGCTGCTCGCCCGGGCCGCGGAGGCCGCGAAGGACCCGTATGTCCTGCTGGGCGCGCGGCCCGACGCCGGCTTCGAGGAGATTCGCCGCCGGGCCAGCGCCGCCCTGCGCCGGCTGGAGGGCTTCCGCGCCCGTCCGCTGCCGTCCGGGCAGCGCCGCGCGTTGGAGGCGCTGCGGGGTCGGGTGGAGTCCGCCCGCTGCACCCTGGGCGAGCCGCTGAGCCGCGCCGGCTTCGACGCCGTTCGGGGCAACCTGCCGGGGCTGGCCCGCTGCGTGGAGGCAGGGCTGCCGGACGAGGAGGTGGAGCCCCTGCGCCACGCCTTCCTGTCGGCCCGGCCGGGCTCGGAGGCTCGGGCCCGGGCCCTCTTCACCCAGGGACACGCGCTGGAGGCGCAGCGGGCCCTGCGCGCAGCCCTCTCTCGCTATGCGAACGCGCTGGCGTTGGATCCGCTCAACGTGTCGTGGCTGCGGCACTACCAGGAGCTGCGCCAGCGGGCACAGGGCCTGACGCCTTCCATGCCCCCCGTACCTCACGAGGGGACCATGGCCCCCTCGGCCCTGCTTCCGTAGCGCGGGGGCCTTTTCCGGCCCCTTGGCCCTCCAACGGGCCAGGGACGCCCTCGGGTCGGGTGCCCCCCTGGCCCGCGCTCGTGTAGAGTCCGCCGCCCTCTGCCATGCCCTCCGTCGTCACGGGGGCGGGGACACCTTCATGAACGCGCACATCTTCCGCGAATACGATATCCGAGGCCTGGTCGATAAGGACCTCACCACCGAGGTGGTGGAGCTGCTGGGCAAGGGCCTGGGCACCATCATCCGTCGCCAGGGCGGGCGCTCCATCGCCGTGGGCCGCGACTGCCGCGAGTCCTCCACCCGCTTCCGGGACGCGCTCTGCGCGGGCCTCACCTCCACGGGCCTCAACGTGTTCGACGTGGGCGTGGTCCCCACGCCGCTGACGTACTTCGCCGCCAACACCCTGCCGGTGGACGGCCTGGCGATGATTACCGGCAGCCACAACCCACCCGAGTACAACGGCTTCAAGATTGGCGCGGGGAAGACGACCTTCCACAGCCATGAGATTCAAGCCCTGCGCAAGCTCATCGAGGCGCGGGACTTCGAGGTGTCTCCCAAGCCGGGCACGGTGACGCCGTACGACATCATCACGCCCTACAACCACTTCGTCCGCCAGACGGTGAAGGTGGGCCGCAAGGGGATGCGCATCGTCATCGACGCCGGCAACGGCACGGGCGGCGCCATCGCGGTGCCGTTGTTCGAGAGCATGGGCTTCGACGTGGTGCCCCTGTTCTGTGAGATGGACGCGACGTTCCCCAACCATCACCCGGACCCGACGGTGGTGGAGAACCTGGAGGACCTCATCGCGGCGGTGAAGCGCGAGAAGGCCGAGGTGGGCATCGCCTACGACGGCGACAGTGACCGCATCGGCGTCATCGACGACCAGGGCAACATCCTCTGGGGCGACCAGCTGATGGTGCTCTTCAGCCGCTACGTGCTGAAGGAGAGCCCGGGCGCGGCCATCGTCGGCGAGGTGAAGTGCAGCTACACGCTGTACGACGACATCGCGAAGCGCGGCGGCAAGCCCATCATGTGGAAGGCCGGGCACTCGCTCATCAAGTCGAAGATGAAGGAGACGCAGGCGGAGCTGGCAGGAGAGATGAGCGGCCACATCTTCTTCAAGAACCGCTACTTCGGCTTCGACGACGCCATCTACTCCACCGCGCGCCTGCTGGAGATTCTCACGCACGAGAAGGCGACCATGTCGGAGCTCCTGTCCGACGTGCCGAAGACCTACGCCAGCCCGGAGCTGCGCTTCGACACGAAGGAAGAGAAGAAGTTCGAGATGGTGAAGCGCGCCACGGAGACGCTGCGCGACGCGGGCCACGACATCATCGACGTGGACGGCGTGCGCGTGACGTTCCCCGACGGCTGGGGCCTCATCCGTGCCTCCAACACGCAGCCCATCCTGGTGCTGCGCTTCGAGGCCAACACGCCCGAGCGCCTCAAGGAAATCCAGGCCCTCATCGAGGGCACCGTGGAGAAGGTCAAGGTCGAGGTCGGGGGCTGACATGACGACGCCGCGCATCCTCGCCATCAGTGGCAGCCTCCGGACGGGGAGCTTCAACCGCCAGCTCCTGGCCATCGCCGTTGCCCACGCCCGCTCGCTGGGCGCGGAGGTGGACGTGGTGGACCTCAAGACGCTGGAGCTGCCCCTCTACGACGGCGACGTGGAGGCCAAGGCCCTGCCCGCTCCCGTGGAGGAGCTGCGCGAGCGGCTGGGCAAGGCCCAGGGTCTGCTCATCGCCAGCCCGGAGTACAACTCTTCCATTCCGGGAGGCCTGAAGAACGCCATCGACTGGGTGTCCCGCCCGCCCGGCAGGCTCTTCCAGGAGAAGTGGGTGGCGATGATGGGCGCCACGCCCGGCGTCTTCGGCACCGCGCGCATGCAGCCGCACCTGCGGCAGGTGATGGCCTCCGTGGGGGCGCACGTGCTGCCCACGCAGGTGCACATGGCCCGCGTGTCGGATGCCTTCACCCCCGACGGGAAGCTCAAGGACGAGGCGCGCCAGAAGGAAGTGGAAGCGCTGGCGGCCGCGTTGGTTTCCAAGCTGAAGCCCTGAGAGGACGCGCTCATGCCAACGCTCGGAATCGACCTGGGGGGGACCTTCGCCCGCGCCGCCGTGGTGGACGAGGTTGGCAAGCTGATTGCCTCCTCGAAGGTGGCCCTGGTGGAGCGCAGTCCTTCAGGGGTCGTGGAGACCATTGCCCAGGCGGCCTCGGACGCGGTGATGGTCGCCGGTGTGCCGCTGGGCGCGTGTGGTGTGGCGGCCGCCGGGCAGATTCACAAGGACTCGGGCGTGTTGTCGGTGGCTCCCAACCTGGGCTGGCGCAACGTGCCGCTGGGCGCGCTGCTCACGCACCGGTTGGGCCAGCCGGTGCGCGTGGTGAATGACCTGGCCGCGGCGGCGTGGGGCGAATTCCACGCCGGCGCGGGTCGGGGCTCCCAGGACATGCTGGTGGTGTTCGTGGGCTCGGGGGTGGGGAGCGCCATCATCGCGGGTGGTCGGCTCGTGGACGGCGGTGGCGGTGTGGCGGGCGAGCTGGGCCACATCAAGGTGGTTCCTGGCGGGCGCCGCTGCGGCTGTGGCGAGCTGGGGTGCCTGGAGGCCTACGCTGGTGGCCACAACCTCATCGCGCAGACGCGGGAGTTGCTCGCCAGCGGTGGTGCGCCGGAGGTGGCGCGGCTGACGGGTGGAGACCCGGCGCGCATCACCCCGGTGACGTTGGAGCAGGCGGCGGAGGCGGGCGACGTGGCGGCCGGCGAAGTCTACGAGCGGGCAGCGCGGTTCCTGGCCCTGGCCGTGGCCAACCAGGTGACGATGCTCAACCCGGCGCGGCTGGTGCTGGGGGGCGGCGTGCTGAGACACTGCCCGGGCTTGCGGCGCCGTGTGGAGGAGGGCGTGCGCGCCTGGTCCTCCACCACGTCGCGCGAGGGCCTGCTCATCGCGGACGCGGAGCTGGGAGATGACAGCGGTCTGATTGGCGCGGCGTTGCTGGTGAAGTAGTCCGCGCCCCTTTCCGGAGGAGGAGGCATTCCATGGCCGAGCACAAGGGCATCGTCACGTTCAAGGGGCAGCCGGTGACGCTGGTGGGGGACGAGGTGAAGGTGGGCGACGCCGCTCCGGACTTCACCGTCTTCAAGGGACTCAACGACGCCGTGCGGCTGTCGGACGTGAAGGGCAGCGTGGTGGTGTTGAGCGTGGCGCCCAGCGTGGACACGCGGGTGTGTGCGGCGCAGCTTCGCGCGTTCAACAAGGAAGCCACGGCGCTGGGGCCGGACGTGAAGGTGTGGTTCGTCACGCTGGACTTGCCCTTCGCGCTGGGGCGCTTCATCGGCGCTGAGGGCATCCAGAACGTCACCACGCTGTCGGACTACAAGGACCGCGAGTTCGGTGAGAAGTACGGCGTGTACATGAAGGAGTTGGGGCTGCTCGCGCGCAGCACCTTCGTGGTGGACCGTAAGGGCAAGGTCGTGTTCCGGGAGATTGTCCCGGAGATGACGCACGAGCCGGACTACGACGGCGCGATGAAGGCGGTCCGCGCGGCGCTGTGACGGAGATTCAGCCGCGCTCCGGCGGTTTCCAGCGCCGCAGCGCGGTCTGCTGCTCGTAGGGCTGGGGCGACGGGTAGGTGATGAACTCGATGATGGTGCCCCAGGGGGCCCGGGCGTAGCAGAAGGCGTTGCCCGGGCCTTTCTCCAGTGCTGGCAGTTCGTGGGGGCTCGAGAAGACCTCGCCTCCCGCCGCCTGGAAGCGCGCGAGCGCTGTGTCCATGTCGTCCACGTAGACGGCCAGGTGCTGGATGCCCAGGTCGTTGGGGCGGGCGGGTGGGCGCTGCTCGGGGGCTGCGTATTCGAACAGCTCGAGGCTGGGGCCGTTGCCCAAGCGGAGCAGCCGCATCGCGCGGATGCTGGAGCCGGGGAGGAAGCGCAGGCGTCGTTGCAGGTCCGGGCCTTCCTGGGGCGGCTGGCCTTTCGCCAGGCTGTCGTAGAGGACTTCGGCGCCAAGGGCCTCGATGAAGAAGGCCGTTGCCGCTTGGAGGTCCGGCACCGTCACGCCGACATGGTCGATGCCGCGTACTCCGGGAGAAGCCGATGGCATGGCGCGCACGCTCCTGAATGGGATGGAACGCGAGACTGCTGGGCTGCTCCACGGTGCGGCCATGTGGAGTGCCGCGTCAATGTGCGGTGTCCCTTGGGGCGGGCCGGTGTTCAGTCATGGGCGGGCCATGCCTCGGCACGAGAAACCCCGCCCCAGTGCATCTCGGCACCGGGACGGGGCGGGGTGTGGGTGAAGCAGGCTGTGGAGCGACTACAGCGTGGGCGTACCGACGCGGTTGCTGCAGTACGCGCTGGAGCCGCAGGTGGTGCCGACGTTGGCGTACCAGGCCGTCTTGCGCGTGCCGTACTGACGGTTGTCCGCGTGGACGTGCGCGCCCGTGGAGTTACCCGTGGAGCCCACGAGGCCCAGCGCACAGCGGTCGCACGTCTTGGAGCCCGACGACACGTTGGAGTTCAGGTGGAGCTGGCGGAAGTCCCAGCCGCTGCCACCCGTGACGACGTAGTAGTTGCCCGCGCCGCCATTGCAGCTCGTGCCGCCGCTGCAGTTGTTCGCACAGCCGCCGTAGTAGGCGTAGTAGCGGCTGACGTTGATCATCCCGCGGTGGTTCCACACGCTGCAGGTGCCGTTGCTCATGTCGAGCGCGTTGTGGCTGCTGCCCGAGCACGAGTAGTACGTCGTGGAACCCACGCGCGCGGCGGTGTCACAGATGGGACCCACGGCCGTCGCGGCCGTGACAGAGGTGGCCCAGCCCGCGGCGGCGAGCACCAGGCCCGCCATGGTCAGCTTCATCGTCTTCATCAAGAGACTCCCTCGTTGGTGTAGCGCTGCGTACTGCGGTGAAGCAGGGGTCACCTCCGGCGGCGCTGCTTCTCGCGCAGCACCAGCTCCCACTCCTGGAGGTTGAGCTTCAGGACGGACACCCAGGCGTCGATTTCCGCATCCATGGCGCGGTCCACGCCGCGCAAGGACTCCAGCACGGGCACCGCGTGGGCCTGCCCCAGCCGGGCAATCCCCTGGAGCGCCGCCTTGCGCACCGCCGGGTCCTTGTCTTCTCGGAACAGGTCCACCAGCGAGCCTCGCGCGCCCGCGGACTCGCCGCCGGGCACGCCGCCCAGCGCCGTGGCCGCCGCCGCGCGCAGCTCCGGGTTCTCCGAACGCAGCTGTCGCGTCACCTGCTCCACCGCCTCGTGGCCCACGGCCTCCATGGAGACCTCGCGCAGCAGCTTCGCCGCCACCGCCGGGTCTTCCGATGCCGATGCCACCGACACCGCCGCCTCCGACACCCGGCGGTCATGGCCGCTGTAGACGTCCGCGCTCTCGGAGACGATGTTGTCCGCCACCGCCGCGCGCACCTCGGGGGAGGCGTCGCGCACCAGTTGCTCGTACGTCACTACGCCGCCGTTCTTCTCCATGAACTCGACGGAGGGCACGCCGCGCAGGCCCCGCACCGCCGCCGCGCGCAGCGCCGGGTCCGAATCCCCAGTGGCCCGGGCGAGCAGCGGCTGGATGAGGCCGGGGTTCTCCGCGTTGCTCGCCTTGGTGGCCAGCGCCGCGCCCAGGGCCTCCAGGACCTCCGGGTCCCGCTCACCCTGCAGCGCCGCCAGCAGTGACTCCGCGGGCATGGCGAGCGCGGCTTCCTTCAGCCGCATCTTCACGTAGCGCTTCAGCGCGGGGGAGCCGTTCTTCATCGCCACGCGCACGTCGTCCAGCATGCCCTGCACCGTGCATTGCGTGGGGCGGAGCGTCGCCTCGGCGCGCGCCGTCACGGGCGTCAGGGACGAAAGGGCCACCAGGAGCGCCGCGCGCCCCATTCGCTTCATCGACAGGGGGGACATCAGTGCGGCGCTCCTTCTTCGACCAGACAGTTGTGGTGCTCGCGCTTGCCCAGCCAGATGCGGGCGAAGTCCACCGTGCCCGACGCGTAGAGGGCTTGGAACTCCAGGTAGTCCTGCGTGAAGCGCGGGTCCTTCGCGGCGAACTGCTCCAGCATCGGCAGCGCCTTGTCGCCGCCCGCGCGCACGGCGAAGCGGAAGATGGCCCAGCGCACGCAGAGGTCATGCTCGGCCAGGAAGGCGGCGCGGAGGATCTCCATCGCCTTCTCCGGCTCGCTGGTGACGCCCAGCCGGAAGGCCGCCATCTCCCGCACGTCCCGCTCGCGGTCGCTGGAGAGGATGCGCTTGAGCGAGTCGAAGGACTCCGCGCCGATGACGGGGTTCGAATACGACGGCATCTCCAGCGCGAGCAGCCGCACGGCCATGTCGTCGGACGTGCCGCCGATGTCCAGGAGCTCCTTCCAATAGGGCTCGAAGGTCCCGGTGCGCTCGTAGTCCTCCTTCATCACCCGGCCCAGCGTGCGCGTGGCCACCCAGGCGGTGGAGTCCAGCGTCTCGTCCAGCGCCAGCTTCTTGAGTCGCTGGATGTCTCCCGGCGCCAGCTTCCGTTGCGTCTCCAGGGCGTCCAGCGCGGCGGAGCGCGTCTGCAAGGGCGCACCTGGGTCCTCGCCCAGCTTCAGCAGGCTCTGCGCCACCTGCGGCGCATGCACCGCGGGCGCGGCCTTCAGCGCGTCCATGTAGATGCCCAACTCTGGTCCGCTGGCGCCCTTGGCCCACTCCAACACCTGGAGCGCGCGCGTCGCGTCGTTGCCCACCAGCTCCGTCAGCCGCTCCTGGAGGTAGGCCGCCAGGTACCGGTCTCCGTTTCCGATGGCCGTCGTCAGCGCCTTCCGGAACGAGTCCATGGACACCGCGGCGTCGAAGGCATGCAGGCCGTCCCAGCACCCAGGCATGGGGATCTGCTCCACCGCGGGCTCGGGCTCCGAGGGCGTGGCGCCTGGGGTGCCGACACCGGGCGTACCGCGAGGGCCGGAGGCCGCCGAGGGGGAGGTCTCGGCCGATACGGGCTCGCCGGGAAGAGAGGGGCCAGTCCGTGGCCACAGCAACGCCACGGCTGCCGCGACCAGCAAGACGCCTGCGGCCACGGTCCAACGAAGGTTTCTGGAAGTCATCAGGGGAGGGGCTGAGTCAGTGAATCCTGCGAATTCTTGGATACTTTGAATTTGAGGGCCTTGGCAATGGGGACCCCCAGAACTCAGCCTGCGCGTCGCGTCATCGCTTCAAGGGAGACAGAAATGTCCACGGCTCGCACGGTTCGAATGGGTGTCATTGGCGCGGGCTTCGCGCGCACCACGCAAATCCCCGCGCTGCGCGCCTTGCCGGGCGTGGAGGTGGTGAGCCTGGCCAGTGCGCGGCGCGAGAAGGTGGAGGCGGCGGGCCGGCAGTTGGGCGTGCCGCATGTGACGACGGACTGGCGTGAGGTGGTGTCCCGGCCGGATGTGACGTGCGTGTGCATCTCCACGCCGCCCGCGCTGCACCGGGACATCACCCTGGCCGCGCTGGAGGCGGGCAAGGCGGTGCTGTGTGAGAAGCCCACCGCGTTGGATGCGAGGGATGCGGAGGCCATGTGGCACGCGGCGCGTGAGCGGCGTGTCCTGGCGCTGCTGGACCATGAGCTGCGCTTCCTGCCCGCGCGGCAGCGGATGCGAGCCCTGCTGCGTTCTGGCGAGCTGGGCGCGGTGCGCGGCGCGCGTGTCTTCTATCGCAACGACAACCGCGCCTCGCCGGAGCGGCCGTGGGACTGGTGGTCGGACGCGTCGCAAGGAGGCGGGCTCCTGGGCGCCATCGGCTCACACGCGGTGGACACGCTGCGCTTCATGCTGGGCGCCGAGCCCGACGAGGTGCTGGGCGAGCTGGCCACGCACACGCCCGAGCGGCCCGATGCGCTCACGGGACAGTCGCGCTCGGTGACGAGCGACGACGAGGCGCGGCTGCTGCTCCGCTTTGGTGCGACGACGGCCGCCATCGAGATGTCGATGGTGTCCCCCGGCAAGCCCGTGCACGGCGTCGAGGTGTCCTGCGCGCGCGGGGGCCTGCGCGTGGAGGGCCGCGAGCTGTGGCGCTCCACGGTGGGGACACGTTCCTGGGAGCGGGTGGCGCTTCCCGAGGAACCGCCGCTTCCCCCCGGCCTGCCGGACAACGAGTGGGCGCGCGGCTTCCTGCTGCTGGCCCGAGCATTCACCCAGGCCCTGCGCGAAGGCCGCGCCTCGGTGGAGGACGCGGCCACGCTGGAGGACGGCTGGCGCAACCAGCGGGTGTTGGATGCGGCTCGGCGCTCACATGTGGAGCGCCGGTGGATTCGCCTGTCCTCCAGGACGTAATTGCTCCCCGCCCATCCCGGAGGACACGGCGGGCTTCAGGGCGACAGCCTCAGGAGGAGGGTGAAGCCTCCTTCGGAGGAGTACTCCGTCTGGTCCACGCGGATGACCTCCGACTCCTCGAGGAGGCCACCGAAGAACACCTCTCGCGAAGGCGTCAGGCCCAGCAGCGTCGGCGCCAGTCCGTCTCCCACGGCGCGGGACCAGCGGTGGCTGCCGTCGGGCCCGTAGCTGGCCACGAAGGCGCTCTCCTCGCCGGCCTGGTCGGGATTCAAGGTGCCGCCGCCCAGGTCCGTCTCGTAGCTGAACACGCCCGACGTCACCAGGTTGCCCTGCGCGTCCACGACGAGGTCTCCTCCGTACTCACCATGGACGCCGCCGTACAGGCATCCCCAGCGGTCCGTTGAAGAAGACTCCAACACGCCCAGCACCATGTCCGGGTCTTCGGTGGGGTTCGACAGCGACGTGCCCGCGAAGGTGAAGGTGCCACGGACATAGCCTCTGAACGCCACGGCGCCATCCGGCATCGCCGCCACCCCCGTGATGTTGCCCCGTGCCCCGTCGAGGCGGCGCACCCAGTGGCGTTCGCCGGTGGGGAGGAAGCGCGCGATGAAGGGCGTCATCCACGTGGAGGAGCCCAGGTCATTGACGCCGCTCGTGGTTCCGCCGACCAGGATGTGTCCCTGGCTGTCGGTCGCCACGGCCAGCCCCAGCGTGTCCCAATCGTTGCCCGCGGCGAAGGCATGGGACCACAGGTGCGTTCCCTCCCATGAGAACTTCGCGAGGAACATTCCCCGGCGGCCGACGGTCGTGTGACTGGAAGGCCCCGCGTCCAGGGGGCCGCCTCCCAGGTCCGTGCGGCCCTGGAAGTCACCGGTGACAATGAGGCTGCCGTTGGCGTCGGTGGCGATGCCGCGCGCCCAGATTGGGGCCGGCGTGGTCATGCCCTGCTCGTGGGTGAAGGCGCGGAAGGCCTTGCCCCAGACGAACTGCCCGGTGGGGCTGAACTTCGCGATGAACAGGCCATGGTTGCCAGGACCCGTTCCGGGGAGGGGGCCCGTGCCGAAGTCCAGCGGGCCCGTGAAGCTCCCGTGTACGAGCAGATTGCCTAGGGGCGTCATCACGAGCCCTCCGAGCGTCCGCCAGCCCCCGTTGTTCTCGGGGTAGTTCTGCATCCACACCACGGAGCCGTTCGCGTCGTGCCGGGTCAGCCGCATCCCGGACCCGGTGTCCGTCGAGTACGTGGCCAGGGTAGCGAAGCCGCCGCTGCCATCCATGGCCAGGTCGCGAGGGAGCGTGTCACCGCGGAGGACCTGGGTGACGGCGCCGCCCGTGCCCCGGTGCTGGCACCGGGGCTCCGTCTCCCGCAGTCGCAGCCGCAGCTCAGGGCCAAGGCCATACGTGGGGTGCCGGGTCGAGGCGAAGTCCGTGCCGTCTCCCACGTCGGGCACGAGGGCGAAGCTGTACAGGCCATTGCCCGTCACGTGGGCCGTGACGTCGTACGTCACGAAGGTCCCGGAGGCGATGGGGCCCACGTTCGCCAGCGGCGCGCCGACGAGGGCGGGGCGGTTGTTCCACGTGAGGGAGTAGGGGTCCCAATCCGCGCGGGTGGCATACACGGCGGGGCCGTTGCTCGAGCCATCCAGGGCATGGAGCCTCAGCTCCGCCTGGATGACGGTGGTGGACGCAGCGGCGTCGACCCGGAAGCGCAGGTAGGTCTCCTGCCGGGGGTTGCCGTCGGAGATGAGCACCGTGGACGTGTTGTGCGGCGTGTCTGGCGCGCCCTGCACGACGTACGTGTCACCCGCGTGGCGCGCCACGCTGTTGTACTCGATGCCCAGGTCCTCGCAGCCGGGCGGAAGCGCCTGCACCTTCACCGCCGTGCCCTGGGCCTGCTGCTCCCCGGGCTCCTCCGCCACCACGCCGCCACACCCCACCGCCATCCCGAGGACGGGCAACAGGCCCAATCCCTTTCTCCACTGCTTCACAATCACTTGCGCCTCCCGGACCCATTGTCCGTTGCAAAGTGATTGCACTCGCAGTGCCAATGACAGGCGTCCCCGGGGTGCTGAAAGCCGTGGGGGATTGGCCCGTGCCTCGCCCTGGGGGGCGCCTTTCTTTCCCTCTTGGTCCGGAACAATGGCCCTGGAGGGCCGTGTGATGTCCACCCGCCCACTGCCCAGGTGGAGATGCGCGCGACCGTTGCCAGATTGCATTGGAAGGAGTCACCGGATGAAAGACCAGCCCGCCGCACCCGAACGACCGGATGCACCAGCGCCCGCCGGGCCGCCTGCTGGCACGAAGCCCCTGTGGCACGCGCTGTCACCGGACCAGGTGCTGACGTCGCTCGGGAGCACGGCCGAAGGGCTGACGGACGAGGAAGCGCGCGAGCGCCTGTCGCGTCATGGGCCCAACGTGCTGGAGCGCGCCCAGCGGGATGGCCCGCTGAAGCTGCTGTGGCGGCAGGTGAACAGCCCCTTCATCTGGGTGCTCATCGCCTCCGCGGTGCTGGCCGTCATCATGGGGAAGGTGACGGACGGGCTGGTGGTGGCCGCGGTGGTGGTGCTCAACACCCTCATCGGCTTCGTGCAGGAGTACCGCGCGGGGAAGGCCATTGAGTCGCTCAGCCGCATGGTGCCGGAGAACGCCACGGTGATTCGCGCGGGCCGCAAGCTGCGGGTCCCCGCGGCGCAGGGCGTGCCGGGCGACGTCATGGAGCTGGCGCCGGGTGACAAGGTGCCCGCGGACATGCGGCTGCTCTCCGCGCGCAACCTCACGGTGGAGGAGGCCGCGCTCACGGGCGAGTCCGTGCCCGCGCAGAAGGCCGTGGCGCCCGTGCCGGAGGACGCGGAGCTGGGAGACCGGGCCAGCCTGCTCTTCGGTGGCACCCTGGTGACGTCCGGCTCCGCCACCGCGGTGGTGGTGGCCACCGGGCAGGCCACCGAGCTGGGCCGCATCTCCACGCTGCTCCGTGAGGTCACCGACCTCCAGACACCGCTCACCAAGGCGCTGGCCGTCATCGGCAAGTACATCACCCTGGGCATCCTGGTGATCTCCGCCGCGCTGCTGGGGGTGGGGCTGGTTCGTGGCTACGCGGTGAGCGAGGCCGTCGTGGTGGCGATTACGCTGGCGGTCGCCGCCATTCCAGAAGGACTGCCCGCCATCGTCACCATCGCCCTGGCCATTGGCGTGCAACGCATGGCCGCCCGGCGCGCCGTCATCCGCAAGCTGCCCGCGGTGGAGACGTTGGGCAGCACCACCGTCATCTGTACGGACAAGACGGGCACGCTCACCCGCAATGAGATGACGGTGCAGGCCTTGTGGACGACCCACGGGCGCTACGCGCTCAGCGGCGTGGGCTACGCCCCCAAGGGGGCGCTGACGCGGGGGGGCCCGCCGTTGGAGGCGCCGCCGCCGGACGTGTGTGAGCTGCTGCTGGCGGGCGTGCTGTGCAACGACGCAGCGCTCCAGCCCCGCGATGGACAGTGGGACATGACGGGCGACCCCACCGAGGCCGCGCTGCTGGTGGCGGCGGAGAAGGCGGGCATGCATGTGGACGACGCCCGGCAGGCGCACCCGCGCGTGGACGCCATCCCCTTCGAGTCGGAGAACCAGTTCATGGCCACCCTGCACGACGACGGGAAGGGCGGCCGCCGCATCCTGCTCAAGGGGGCGCCGGAAGTCGTACTGCGCCGCTGCGCCCTGGAGGACGGCTGCTCGTCCAACACGGTGCTGGCGGAGGTGGACGGTCTGGCGCGGCAGGGCATGCGCGTGCTCGCGGTGGCCTCCCGGGAGGTGACGGTGTCACACGTCGCGTTGCGCATGGAGGACGTCGAGGGCGGCCTGCGGCTGCTCGGCCTGGAGGGGATGATTGACCCGCCTCGCGAGGAGGCCATGGCCGCGGTGCGCGCCTGTCACGAGGCGGGAATCACGGTGAAGATGATTACGGGTGACCACCCCTCCACGGCGGCGGCCATCGGCGCGCAGTTGGGCCTGCTGAAGCCGGGGGAGGAGGGCGTCACAGGCGCGCGGCTGGCCACCACGGATGACGCGGCGCTGGAGGAGGTGGCCCTGCGCTCCAACGTCTTCGCGCGGGTGGCGCCCGAGCACAAGCTGCGGCTGGTGCGCGCGCTCCAGCGCCGGCAGCACGTGGTGGCCATGACGGGGGACGGCGTCAACGACGCGCCCGCGCTCAAGCAGGCCAACATCGGCGTGGCCATGGGCATCACCGGCACGGCGGTGGCGAAGGACGCGGCGGACATCGTGCTGACGGATGACAACTTCGCCTCCATCGTCGCGGCGGTGGAGGAGGGGCGGCGCGTCTACGACAACCTCATCAAGTCGCTGGCCTTCGTCCTGCCCACCAACCTGGGGCTGGCGCTCATCCTGCTGTTCGGCGTGTCCCTCTTCCCCATCCAGGAGGTGGGCGGACGGCTGGTGCCGCTGATGGCCATGCTGCCCACGCAGCTGCTCTGGATAAACCTGGTGGCCACGGTGTCGCTGGCGCTGCCGCTGGCCTTCGAGGCCCGGGAGCCGGACGTCATGCGCAGGGCCCCCAGGGACCCCGAGGCGCCGGTGCTCAACCACTTCGTGGTGATGCGCACCGGACTGGTGGCGTTGCTGATGGCCGCGGGCGCCATCGGCCTCTTCCTGTGGGAGTACCGCCGGGACATTCCTCGCACGGGACACGCGCACGCGCTGGCCGAGGCCCAGACGATGGCGGTGAACACCGTCATCAGCTTCCAGATGTTCTACCTGTTCATGTGCCGCAGCCTCATGGGCTCGGTGCGCAAGGTGGGCCTCTTCAGCAACCGCTCGGTGTTCGTGGGCATGGGCCTGCTGGTGCTGCTCCAGGTGGCCTTCATGTACCTGCCCTTCATGCAGCGCGTGTTCGGCACCGCGCCCCTGGGCCTGGAGGACGTGGGCCTGTCCATCCTGGTGGGCGCGGTCGTGCTGCCGGTGGTGGGGCTGGAGAAGTGGCTGCGGCAGCGCAAGGACGACACGGACGCTTCATCAGGACGCGGCGCCGCGCGGCTGCGCGAGCGTGTGCCCACGTGAGGCGGCTCAGGGACGCGCGGGCCGTGCGGCGGCGTCCGGCAGCGTCCAGTCTCGCTCCATGAAGGCGATGCGGCACTGGTCCAGCCGGGGGCCGCAGGCGCGGTCCAAATCACTGCGGGTGTCGCAGCCCGGGCGCTCCTCGCAGGTGTCCGGCAGGAAGGCCCAGACGAACTGGAGCACGTTGCCGCCGCGGCCCTCGGGCAGCGCGGCGAGGAAGTCCTCGCGGTACTCCTCGAAGAGCGACGTCAGGTAGACGGTGTCCCGCTCCAGCCGCACGTTGCGCCGGTCGCCCACGAAGCGGCGTCCGGCCTCGTTGAGCTGCGAGTCCAGGAACTCCGGCTGGAAGTGCGAGCCGTCCAGCCGGGGGCCTCCGCGCGCGGCCTGGAAGAGCGCCAGGTGGATGCGCGGGTCGGCGAACTCGCGGCGCAGCACGCGGTTGTGCAGCGCCCACAGCGTCAGCCGCTCACCGCCCACCGCCCAGGAGCGGCCCCAGAAGAAGCGCCCCAGCACGGGCTGCTGCACGGTTTCGAGGTACGGGTAGCCGTCCACCACCTGCTGGAGCACGAGCGCGTTGTAGGCGTTGAGCCAGTAGGCCAGCGCGTCCTCCGGCGTGGGGAAGACGTCCGGGCGGTTGTGGGGGGAGAACGACGCCAGCGAGTCGACGAAGCCGTCCAGCGTCTTGCGCTCGCGCCCCACCGAGGCGAAGTCCACGTCCCCGTCCGGGCGCACGTGCCGCAGCACCTTCTCGTAGTCGTGGTAGCTGAACGGGGTTGCGGGGGAGGGCACGCGCGCGGGCAAAAGGCCCTGGACATGCAGCGCACCTGCCGCGCCCAGCAACGCGGCCACGGCGAGCAGCACGGCGAAGACGTGGGGACGACGGCGAGGAGCGGGAGAGGTGGCCACGGGGGCGGGAGCATAACCCAGGGGGAAGGGGGCTGCCCGGCCCTCCAGTTCACCCCGCGTAACTCGGAGTCCATTCCAAGCAGGGATAGTCGTCGATTTATACTGGGCCCTCATGGAGCCTACCCCCAAGGTCATCCGTCACTTTCATCCGGTGCTCTCCGCCCGCGCGCTGGGCACCCGGCCGGTCCGCGTGGAGGTGGCGGGCCGCGCCTACGCGCTCTTCCGGGATGGCACGGGGCAGCCCGCGGCGCTCGCGGATGCCTGCCCCCATCGCTTCGCGCCGCTGTCCAAGGGGACTGTGCGCGCGGACGGCCGGCTCCAGTGTCCGTACCACGGCTGGCGCTTCGACGCGGAGGGGCGCGGCAGCAACCCCAGCCAGCCGGAGCTGCGCCACTGTGACGCGCGCAGCTTCCAGGTGGTGGAGCGCTACGGCTACCTCTGGCTGGCCGAGCGGGACACGCCGCTTTCGGCCATGCCCGACATGGGCGATGAGGGCTACGTCTTCGGCGGCGCGTTCTCCACGCCCTTCGCGGCGCCGCTGCACGTGTCGCTCGACAACTTCAGCGAGGACGAACACACGCCCTACGTCCACACCCGGCTGGGCTGGGACGACCCGAACGCGGGCCGGGTGGAGTTCGAGGCGCGCAACCTGGAGGACCGCACGGAGGTGCACTACCGCGCCCCGCAGCGACCCGCGCCCATCATGACGGTGCTGGGCGTGCGCGACGGTGACTTCTTCCAGAACGACTGGGTGACGCGCTTCGACCCGGTGCGCAGCCAGTACACCATCCGCTGGGTGGCGCCGGATGGCTCGCCGCGTCCCTTCATCACCCGGGCGAACATCTTCTTCGTGCCGGAGACGGCGCGCACCACGCGCCTGCACGTCTTCTCCTTCCTGCGCACCGAGCAGCGGCTGCTGCGTCCGCTGCTCCCCGTGGCGGCGCGGGCGGCCATGGCGCTCACCTGGTGGGAGGTGCGCGACGACGCGCGCTTCATCACCACCGTGGCGGACACGCCCTACAGTCACAAGGGCATGCGGTTGGACCGTTTCGACGCGCCGCTGGTGCACCAGCGGCGGCTCCTGGAGCGCATCTACTACGGCGCCGGCCCGAAGATGACGGGGGCCGTGGTGCCGCTCACCCGCGAGGCCCCGGGCGGCTGAAGACTCCCAGGGTGCGCTCGCGCTCAGTGCAGTGAAGGAGAGGGCCCTTCGTACGCCGGAGTGGCCACGCCGGTGCGCGCCTCGTAGGCGTTGCAGCCGCTTTCTCCGGACACCTCCAATTCGAACTCGGCCAGCTCCGGCTGCATGCAGCGGTGCGTCTCGCCGGCGCTCTGGGGTGTCTGGTTGGCGAAGTAACGGCAGCCCTTGCAGTTGCCCCACTGTCCTTCCGCCATGACGTCCTCCTCGGGAAAGGGTGTGATGCCTCTCTCCACGAGGGTGGGGCTGGCGAAGGCCGCTCACAACCGGCGCTCGCCGCCCACCTTCCACTGCGGGCAACCCGGCGCCTGGGAATGGCGGGCGCCGGGAGGCCGCGCGGAATTACGGCTGCCGGGGGGCGTCCGCCGGCCCTTCCTGGGTGGGCTGCGTCGGCTGCGTCTGCTCCGGCAGCGGCTGGAGGAACGGCGCCTCCGAGGTCTCCACCTTGAGGTCCGTCGTCAGGGGACGGGCGCCGAACGCGCCCACCGCGCGCAGCAGGCGCAGGCCGGCGAGCGAGGCCTGCAGCCGCTCACCCACCAGGCCAATCTCCGCCTGCGTCAGCGCGGTGTTCGCGTCCGCGACCTCCAGGTACGTGGCCACGCCTTCCTTGAAGGAGACCTCGGTGAGGCGATGGGACTCGCGCGCCAGCTCCACGGCCTGCGAGGCCTTGAGGCGGTTGGCCAGGGCGCTCTCCAGGTCGAGCTGCGCGGTATTCACTTCCTGGCGTGCGGTGAGCTCCGCCTTGCGCTGCAACGCCCGGTTCTCCGCGATGACGGCCGAGGCCTCCTGCAGGTTGGCCTCACGCAGGCCGCCGTCCCACAACGTCCAGCTGGCGCCCAGGGTGATGAGCCAGATGCGGTTGGAGCCCACGAGGCCCGCCGCGTTGCTGATGTTGTAGGTACCGGAGACCTGCACGTTGGGCAGGTAGCTGAGCCACACGCCGCGCTTGTTGATTTGCGCCAGCTCCACGGACTCACGCGCCGCGGCGACGTCCGCGCGCTGCTCGAGCGAGCGCTCGACGAGCACGTTGGTGTCCGTCTTCTCCGGCACCTGGGGCTCCGGCGGCGGCGCCACGTCGAAGTTCGGGTCGTCCAGCGCCAGCAGGGTGGCCAGCACCAGCTTGGCGGACGCCTCCGCGTTGCGCGCGCGGATCAGGTCCTGCTCCGCACGGGCCAGGTCCTGCTCGGCGCGCAGCAGCGCCACGCGCGTCACCGTCCCCGCCTCGAAGCGGACCTGCGTGTCCTTGGCGCGCGCGCTGTTGAGCTCCACCAGCCGCTCCTGCACCGCCACGGCCTGGGCCTGCGCCACGGTGCCGTAGTACGCCTGCGCCACGCCGAAGAAGATTTCGCGCCGCGCCTGCTCCACGTTGAGCTCCGCCACGCGCTCCGCCTTGTAGGCGGCTTGGATGCCGGCCCACAGCTGCGGGGCGATGATGGCCTGCCGCACCTGGCCCTGGGCCTGCATCTGCACCCGCGGCTGGATGACGATTTCCACGGGCGCGAGCGGACCCGCCGGAATCACCGCTTCGATGGAGTTGCGGGTGATGGCGCCGTTGACGGTGACGTTGGGGAGGTAGCCGGCCCAGGCCTTGCGCGACGCGGTATCCGCCTGAGCGAGGCGGGCCTGTGCGGCCTTGAGGTCCAGGTTCTCCTTGCGGGCGCGGTTGAGCGCGTCCTCCAGGGTCAGCGTAGGCGGCGGTGCCGCGGCCAGGGTGGCCGCGAGGGACAGCGCCAGGAATGAACTCATGACCGCCTCTACCTCCTCAAGGGCCCGCGCCGGCGCGGGCCACTGCGTCCAGAATGGACTTGCTACGGGTTCGAGCCTCGGGTCGGCAGCCATAGTCCATGACGTCCGAATTTGGAAGCTCCGGAATGTAGTAACCCTCAATAGTTGATGAGGTCAATTGTTTAGGTGGCTCAGGTGACATAACATGAGAGGCATGAACGGGAGCGGCGAGCAGCTGGAGCGGAAGACGAAGCCGGGGAGCGGGCCCGGGCAGGCCGGGCCCGCGGGTGACTTGCCACGCCAGGCGTGGACACTCCTCTTCGAGCTGATGCACACGCACATGCGCAACTTCCCCGCACTGGCGGCGGAGTTCGACCTGTCGCCGGTGCAGGCGCACGTGTTGCGACAGCTGGGGGAAGGGCCGCTGGCCATGAGCACGCTGGCCGCCTACTTGTCGTGTGACGCGTCCAATGTCACGGGCCTGGTGGACCGGATGGAGGCGCGCGGACTGGTGGTGCGCCGCAGCTCCGAGCAGGATCGGCGGGTGAAGATGCTGGTCCTGACGGAGGACGGCGCTGCGCTGCGCGAGCGGCTGCTGGAGCGCATCTTCGAGCCGCCGGACGCCATCTGCGGCCTGCCGGAAGAGGACCTGTGCGCGCTGCGCGACATCATGCGCCGCGCGTTGGGCGCGCAGTAGGCGCCCCGGGTCAGTCCAGCAGGAAGGTGTACGAGTACTTCATCTCCGTGGAGACGGGCTCGCCGCCCTTGATGGCGGGCTTGAAGCGGAAGCGGCGGATGGCATCCCGCGCTGCCTCGTTGAGACCGTAGCCGGGCCCCTTGAGAATCTTCACCGCCACCACCTTGCCCTCGTGGTCGATGGTGATGGAGAGCGTGACGGTGCCCTCCACGCCCGCGCGGCGCGCTTCCTCCGGATAGGGAATCTTCACCTCGGAGGCCACCGTGGGCTCGGAGTCCACCTGGTAGATGGGCGCGTACTTCGGCGCGCTGTACCCCTTCACGTCCTTGGGGTCCTTCGCGGTGGGGCCCGTCCTGCCATACGCGGTGTTGCCCACGGGCGCGGCGAACGAGCCCGCGCTGGTGGTGGAGGACATCGTCATGCCCACCACGAGCGGCGGCGGCTTGGCCTGCGGCTCCGGCGGCGGGGTGTCGTTGGGCGGCGGCGGCGCGTCCACGGGCGGCGGGGGCAGCGGCTTGGGGGCCTCGGCCACCTTCACCGGCGGCGGCTTCACCACCTTGGGCTTGGGGGGCGGCGGCTTGGGCGGCTCCTCCGGCTTCGGCGTCTCGGGGGGCGGCGGGGGTGGCGGGGGCGGCTTCACCACCTCCACCATCACCATCTCCACGGGGCGCTTGGCCGCGGGGAGGGTGCGCGAGGCGCCTTCCCCGAGCGCCCAGAAGCCGCCGACGTGAATCCCCAGCGACACGAGCAGGAAGACGCCCACCACGGCCAGGGAGCGGTCGCGTCGGGGCGTCGGAGCGTTGTCGAGGACCGCCTGACTCATGAAGTGACGCCTTGCCTCAGGGGGCTGAGGGCGCGGCCGCGGGGGCTACGTCCTTTTCGATGTTGAGCGCGAACTTGGCGATGCCCTGGCCCTTCACCACGTCGATGAGCCGCATGACGCGGCCATAGGGAAGCGACTGGTCCGCGCTGATGATGGCGCGCGTCTCCTTGTCCTTGGCCACCGCCTCCGCAACCCGCGCCTCCAGCTCCTTCTCGGTCATCTCGGTGCCGTCGAAGAAGAGCTTGCCCTCCTTGTCCAGCACCACGTTGACCAGGCCCTGCACCGTCTCACCGCCGTTGGCGGCGCGGGGCAGGTCCACCTCCACCGTCTCGCGGACGATGAAGTTGGCCGTCACCATGAAGATGATGAGCAGCACCAGCACCACGTCCACCAGCGGGGTGACGTTGATGCCTGTGATTTCGTCGTCGTTGTCCTGCGCGCCGCCCGCCATGGCCTAGCGGGCCTCCGCGGCGCGAGCCGCAGTGGCCGTGCTGGAGGCGGGGCGCTCGGCGCGCATGCTGCCCACCAGGGCGTAGCCCAGGGCATTGGCGCGGCTGGTGAGCGTCTTGAGCTGGCGGTTGAAGACGTTGAAGGCCACCACCGCCGGAATCGCCACCGCCAGACCCACGGCCGTGGCGACCAGCGCCTCGGAGATGCCGGCCATGACGGTCTGCTGCATGGCCCCGCCGCCGCCCTGGGCGTTCATCTTCCCCAGGTCATTGAAGGCCTTGATGATGCCCAGCACCGTACCGAACAGACCGATGAATGGCGCGTTGTTGCCCAGCGTGCCCAGGTACGACAGGAAGCGCTCGTACTGGGGACGCTCACGCGACAGGGTGGAGGCAATCACCTGCTCCACCGTGTCCGCGCCCTGGTCGGCGGAGGCCAGGGCCTCGCGGATGATGGCGGCCTCCATGCCCGTCTTGCCTTCAATGGCCTTGCGGGCCACGTCGTACTCGCCGCGGGCCAGCCGCACCGCCAGGGCCTCCGAGTCCGGCAGCCGGTGGCGAGCGAAGTACACCGTGCGCTCCAGCATGATGGCGATGGAGAGCACCGAGAGGATGACGAGCACCCAGAGCACCCATTCGGCGGAGGTGAGCGTCACGCCGAGCAGCTTGCTGCTGAGCCAGCCCAGCTCGGTGTGATTCGTCTGGGCCAGGGAGAGGAAGGGCGTCATGGAGGGAAGCCTGGGTAAAGGTGGGTCACGGTGCACTCGCAACCCGGTTGCCAACCTGCGGGCCCATGTCTTGTTCCCTTGGCGCGGAAAGTCAAATGGAACGGATCGGGTTGGGTGCCGCCCTCCCGGAAGCGGACGCTCAGGCGCCCGCCCGGGTGGGGCGGGCTCAGGGGCGCTGGGCGGGGACGTCGGTCAGGGCTGGATTTCGTTCGATGGCGGGGCCCAGCACCGCGTCAATCCGGCGCAGCAGCTCTGGCTCCAGCTTCACGCCCGCGGCCTTCACGTTGTCGTGCACCTGCTCCGGCCGGGAGGCGCCGACGATGGCGGAGGAGACGCTGGGATTCTGGAGCACCCAGGCCACGGCGAGCTGGGCCATGGAGAGGCCGGCATCCTTCGCCAGCGGGACGAGCTGCTGCACGCGGGTGAGCACGTCATCCGTCATGAAGCGGGTGATGCCGTAGCGCACGGCGTTGGCCTCCGTGGCGCGGCTGCCCGGCGGGGGGGCCTGGCCGGGCAGGTACTTGCCGGTGAGGACGCCCTGGGCGATGGGGGACCAGACAATCTGTCCCAGGCCTGCTTCGTCGGAGGCCGGGATGACCTGCGGCTCGATGACGCGGTAGAGCATGGAGTACTGCGGCTGGTTGGAGATGAAGGGCACGCGCAGCTCGCGGGCCAGCGCGGCGCCCTGGCGAATCTGGTCGGCCGTCCATTCGGAGACGCCGATGTACAGCGCCTTGCCCTGGCGGACGATGTCGGCGAACGCGAGCATCGTCTCCTCCAGCGGCGTCTCCACGTCGAAGCGGTGGGCCTGGTACAGGTCCACGTAGTCCGTTTGTAGCCGGCGCAGCGAGCCGTCGATGCTCTCCAGGATGTGCTTGCGCGACAGGCCGCGGTCATTCTTTCCGGGGCCGGTGGGCCAGTACACCTTGGTGAAGAGCTCGTAGCCGGCGCGGCGCTGGCCCTTCAGGGCACGGCCGAGCACTTCCTCGGCGCGGGTGGCCGCGTACACGTCCGCGGTGTCGAAGGTGGTGATGCCCACGTCCAGCGCCGCGCGCACGCAGGCGAGCGCGGCCTCTTCCTCCACCTGGGAGCCATGGGTGATCCAGTTGCCGTAGGAAATCTCACTGACGACGAGGCCGCTGCGGCCGAGCTTGCGGAAGTGCATGGTGCGCGCGAGCCTAACCGTGGGCTGCCAGTCGCGCACGGCCGCGGACGGGCCACCAGCCGCCAGCCCACGCCACCCAGGCGACGTAGACGAGCTGGAAGGGGATGCGCAGCCAGAAGTACCAGTCCGGGAAGGGCAGCACGTGGGCGGCGGTGTTGGCCTGGGCCTCATGAATGTTGGCGGGGAGGATGGCCAGCAGCAGCGCGATGAGCCCCAGCGCCGCGAGTCGACGGGTGCGTGGCAGCAGCAGCCCCAGCCCGCCCGCGACCTCCGCGGCTCCGGAGAGGTAGACCCAGAAGGCGGGTGATGGCAGTCGCGGCGGAATCATGGCCGCGTAGCGCGCGGGCATGGCGAAGTGCATGACGCCCGCGCCCACGAAGAAGAGCCCCGCGGCGACCGCGGCGCGCGCCGTGGGGGTGGACAGCGCGGGGATGCGCCGCAGCGGCGGCAGGTGCAGCAGCAGGAAGAAGGACAGCAGGAGGATGGCGAAGGACATGGGGTGTGCTCCTGAAAAGAGAGGCACGGGAGGGAGTGGCCTGCCGTGCCGTTGACTTCAGGATGGGGCCCCGGTGCTGGCGTTCGCTTGAACGAACTGGCTGCGAACCGAGAGGCTGCGCGCGTCGCGCCGCCACCCGCCTTGCCGCTACCGCTTGTCGCGCTGGCTGACGGCTTCCACCGCCTTGCCGATGGGCCACCACACCTTGTTCCGGGCCGAGACGCCATCCCGCTCCGCGGCCTTGTCGGTGGCGGCGAGCACCTCACGCAGGAACTCAGGAGCCTTCCTCGCCCGCGCCTTCGTGTCGGCCAGGATGCTGCTGAAGTCGGCATTCCCCAACCGCTCGGTGAGGAGCGACCGGGGCTCCAGCTCGAGCATCTCTTCCGTTGAATAGGGGGCGCACATGCGCCCCAGCAGGCTGACCCTCTGCAGGTAAAGCGTGCCATCGAGGAGCCGGTGGTCCTCTTCCTTCAGGTCCTTGGGGCCGTTCGCGGCGATGAACGCGTCGGCGCTGATGCTGCCGGGCTGCCCTCCGACTGGAGGGTGATTCGGGCGCACTCGAGCAGCAGCGCGTGCGCAAGCTGCTGCGCCACAGGTGCGCGGTGCTCAGCGGGGCGCGCCATTGCGGCCCTGCGCCTGGACGCGCGGTCCACGGCGCTGAAGCGATGACGGCGTGGTGCCGAACATCCGCCGGAAGGTGCGCGTCAGGTGCGCCGCATCCGAGAAGCCGGCCGCGTGGGCGGCTTCAGTCAAGGTGTGGCCCGCGGCGATGGCGCCCGCGGCCCGCTGGAGCCGGAGCCACAGGAGGTAGGGCCGCAGTGGCACACCGACGGATTCGGTGAACGTGTGCATCAGCCTTCCGGGCGAGAGGCCCGCGACCTGGGCCAGGGCTTCGAGCGAGGTGTCTTCCGGCGCGGCCTCCGCGCGCAGGTGGCGCAGCAGCTTGCGCACGCGCGGGTGGAGGTGACGGGGGGCTTCGGGCGTCCCGGAGAGCGTGGCCAGCGTGGACTCCATCCATCCGCCGACCGCTTCGTGTGCCAGTGCTCCCGCAGTGGGCAGCCCGCCGAGGAGGGCATCGCGCTGCGTCGTCTCGAACAGGCGTATCGGACCGTCGAGCGCGGCCTGGAGTCGCGCGCCGTCGTCGCTCTCGGGTTCGACGAAGAGGATGATGACCTCGCGGTCTCGTGCGTCGAGCGCGTGGAGAATGTCCGGGCCCACGAGCACGCCGGCTGCCTGTTCGGCGGTCTTCATGCCTTGCGCGCGGACGGACAGGGTGCCCCGCCGGCACAGCACCAGGTGCATGGCGTGGTGGGCGTGCTTCGTCGTCGCGTCGCCAGGGCCCCACATCGCCAGCGCGGTGGGCCACACCACCAGGGGCATGTCCGGCCACGGCGCCTGGGGCGCCAGTTCTGGAGGGCGGGCGAGGAGCATCCGGAAGAGGGGTTGTAGCAGCAGTCCGGTGGGCTTGATGGCACTGGGGGACGGTGCGTGGGCCGTCTTTGCCGCGCGGGGCGGCACCTGGGGCAGTCTCGCGTGAAGGCGCGGCCATGGGCACTTCCTCCGCGGGGATGCCGCGTCGGTGTCCGCGAGGCTCGGGCGATCCGTGCCAGGCGGCGGAAAGGGGGCGTCAATGCACGGCGGGATGCGACCGCACACACCCGGACCGCGACGGCTGGGCGTCGCGTCGCTTGTGGGGAGTGGGCCGAGTAGTCGACACTCGCCGCTTCATGGCTGCCAGTGAAGAACGCCGCTTCCAGGCCCTGGTGCTCGCGCCCATCCGGCGTGTGCAGCGGCGCCTCAACGCGGTGGCATGGGCGGAGGCCGGCATCGTTCCGATGTGGGCCACCGCCACGGCCTGCGTGCTGGCCCGGTTCCTCCTGCGCGGCGCCTTCGTGTGGGCCCTGCCACCGCTTCTGGCGCTGGGGCTGGGCGCGTGGTTCTGGCGTGCGCGCTCCCGGCGGGTGTCGTTGGAGCAGGCGGCGGTGCTCGCGGACCGGTCGGCGAGCGCGGGCGGGCTGCTCCTCACCCGACTGGAGCGCCCGGTGGGGGAGTGGGAGCTGGCCGTCAATCAGTTCGCGGGTGGGGTGAAGCCTCCCGACGTGAAGTGGCGGCGCCCGGCCGCGGCGCTCGCGGGCGCGGTGCTGTTCGCGGCAGCGGGCTTCCTGTTGCCCCTGTCCGCGCCACGAGGCCGCGCCGTGAATGCCGCCGCCGCGGCGAAGGTGGCCGCGGTCCAGGCGCAGGCGGAGGCGCTCGCCAAGGAAGAGGTGCTGGAGGAGGCCGTGGAGGACGAACTGCGGCGCCTGGCCGAGGAAGTCGCCGAGGGTCGCTTCGACGCCGGAGACTGGGAGGCCGCCGACGCGCTGGAGAAGCGGTTGGCCGAGCAGGCCGCGGAGGCCGCCGCGCAATTGGCCCAGGCCGCGGAGGCCGCGCGGGCGTTGGAGGACGCGCTGGGCGCCGCGGGAGGCGCCGAGGCCGCCATGCGTGAGCGCGAGGCCTTGGAGCAGGCGCTGATGGCGCTGGAAGGCGGCAAAGAAGGTGGCTCGTCCGACGACGCGGACGGAACGGGGGAGGACGGGGCGCCGCACGAGTCCAAGAATGGCGAAGCGGCACAGGCGGATGCCGCGCGCGCGTCCGGGCAAGGAACGCAGGGCGCCGAGGGACAGCAGGGAACGGAAGGCTCACGGAGTGAGCGCTCCAGTGAGGCGCAGAGCGCTGCCCGCGCGCGGGCCTCCGGTTCACCGGACCAGATTGCAAGCCTGCGCGAGGCGTTGGAGCGCAGGCGTCAGTCGCTGGAGAACCGCTTCGATTCGAACCGCCGCAACGGTTCCAATTCGCAGGCCCGTCGCCAGGGTTCTGGCGGGCAGGGGCGCCAGGGGCAGGGGCAGTCGGGGCGCGGCGGCGAGGGCGAGGGGCAATCCGGCGCGGGCGAGGGGCAATCCAACTCGGGCCAGCAGGGGCATGCGAGCCGGGGCGTGCGGAAGGGCGCGGGGGTGTCACGTGGTGGCGGAAGCCAACCGCTCGTCTTTGGTGACGAGGCGGAGATGAACCCGGAGCGGCTTGCTTTCGAGCCGTTGCCTCCCGGGCAGGGGGGCGACGAGGGCGAGGAACTCTGGGGGCTCCGGGCCGCGGATCCTCGGCGGCGCGCGGGCCCGGCCGGGCCTGGCGGCGCGCAGGGCACCCAGGCGCGGGGGGATGCGACGGCGGGGCCCGGTGCGGCGCCGCTGCTTCCCCGCAACCGGGACATGGTGAGGCGGTACTTTGGTGGCGAGTCGTCTGGAAGGGGGCAATGACGTGGCAGCGGAGCTTCTCAGTCCCGCCGAGGCACAGGGAGCGGCGGAGGTGGCGGCCCGGCTCAAGGACGGGCTGAACACCGTCATGCTGGACCAGGAATCCGTCGTCGAGCAGGTGGTGGTGGCGGTGCTCGCGCGCGGGCACGTCCTGCTGGAGGGCCTGCCTGGCCTGGGCAAGACGGAGCTGTGCAAGGCGCTGGCGCGGCTGCTGTCGCTGCCCTTCCGCCGCATCCAGTTCACTCCCGACCTGCTACCCGGCGACATCACGGGGACCTACGTGCTGGAAGGCGACGGCCGCCGCGACTTCGTCTTCCGCGAGGGCCCGCTCTTCGCCAGCCTGGTGCTGGCGGACGAAATCAACCGCTCCAGCCCGAAGACACAGTCCGCGCTGCTGGAGGCCATGCAGGAGCGCAGCGTCACCGTGCTGGGGCAGACGCGTCCGTTGCCGGACCCCTTCTTCGTGCTCGCCACGCAGAACCCCATCGAGTTGGAGGGCACCTATCCGTTGCCCGAGGCGCAGCTCGACCGGTTTCTCTTCCGCATCCAGGTGCCCCCCGTGGGCGCGAAGACGCTGCGCGCGCTGCTCACCACGCGCGTGCGTGGCGCGCCGCCGGAGCTGTCGCCGGTGCTGGACGCGGAGGGCCTGGGCCGCCTCTTCGCCGCCGCGGACCGCGTGCACCTGCCGGGCCCCGTGGCGGACTTCATCGGCCGGTTGGTGGAGGCCTCAGACCCACGCCAACCGTCGGCGCCCGACGCCGTGCGCCGCTTCGTCCGTTATGGCGCCAGTCCTCGCGCGGCGCTCGCGCTCGCCGCCGCCGGGCGCGCGCTGGCGTTGCTGCGAGGCAGGCCCAACGTGGGCTTCGATGACGTGGTGGCCGCCGCGCCTTCCGTCCTCAATCACCGGTTGGTGCTCGCCTACGAGGCCTCGCTGGAGAAGGTCAGCGCGGCGGACGTGGTGCGCGCGCTGCTCCAGGCCGTCCCCGAGGTGCCGCGTGCGTAGCGCGGTGCTGACCGCGAGTGTCCTGCTCTGCGCCCTGGGTGGCTCGCGGGCCTTCGCCACATCGCTCGCGGACGAGGCCGCGCCCACGGGCTACGGGTATCGCGATGCTTCGGGAACCATTGATACGCGGAACCACGGCGACCTGCGCGTCTCCATCCGGACCAGCGCGCTGAAGCCGGAGCGCGGCTACACTCCCATCGATGTCGTGCTCCACAACACGGGGCTCGTGTCCCTCCAGGTCCGTCTGACCTTCCAGGGACATTCGAACTCGGGGACGCGAACCTCCGAGCGCACCGTGGAGGTGCCGCCGCAACGGCGGCTCGTCACCTGGCTGCCGGTGCCAGCGACAGTTCAGGCGGGGAGCATCCTGGTGGAGTCGCCCGGCCTGTCTCCGCTGACGCTCCCCGCCCACACCCCCATCTATGTGGAGCGTTCCACGGGAGGGACGGTGTTGGTGCTGGGGACGCTCAAGGACTTCGACGACACGTCGGGGGTGCCTCGGGTGGAAGCGTCCGGCAGCCCGCTGTTCTCCGTGCGCACCGTTGACCTGCGCGATGCGCCCAGGGAGCTGTCCTCCTACGTAGGCTACTCCGTGGTGATGGTGCCGGGGGACCTGGCTTCCGTCCCCCCGGATGTCTGGGCCGTGCTGGAGTCCTATGTCCTTTCGGGAGGACGGCTCGTCCTGCCGCGGGTGTCGAGCAGCCTGACGGAGCATCTGCCGCTGTTTACCGCCGAAGGCTCCAGGGATGCCGTGCCGTATGGCTTCGGGCGGGTGCGGCTGTGTGGCGCCGCGCTCGAATGCGGACAGGCCTTGAACGCGATGCTGGGGGAGTTCATCCCAGGGCCTGTGAATCCCGCGGGGGCCGCGCCTCGGTGGGAGCGAAGCAACCTGCTCGCCGGGGGCATCACGCCGCTGCTGGACCATGCCAACACGCCCGTGGGGCGGTTCCTGCTGCTCATCTTCGCCTTCGTGCTGGCGGTGGGGCCGGGCGGGCTGATGCTGGCGCGGCGCCGAGGGCCGGTGGCGGTGCTCGTGGCGGTGCCCCTGGTGTCGGTCCTCACCTGTGTGGCGCTCGTGACCTGGTCGGTGCTCGTGGATGGTTTCGCCGTGCACTCCGCGCGCTACAGCCTCACGTGGCTGGACGCGGAGCGTTCGCGCGCGGTGACGCTCGGCGTCTCCGCCTGGTACGCGAACGTGTCTTCGGGGCCGGTGCGCTTCCCGGCGACGAGCGCGCTGCTGGCACCGGACAACGCCGACGAGATGCTGGCGGACCTGGACTGGACGAATGGCCTGACGGTGACGCAAGGCTTCCTGCCGCCACGGACCTACCGTGAGTGGGGCGAGGTGGCCGTGCTGCCTTCTCGCGCGCGGCTCGTCGTCCGGCGGGAGGGCGGCACCGTCCGCGTCCAGAACGCGCTGGGGGCGCGGCTGGAGCAGGGCTACGTCCGGGTGGGGAGCCAGAGCTACGCGTTGCCCGCGCTGGAGGATGGCGCGGAAGGGACGCTGGGCGAGCCGCTGCCCGAGGGCGCGACGCCGGTGAACCAGTTGGTGTCCAGTGTGGGGGGGCCGTCGCTCGCCGAGGGGCGTCTGTCAGGGGGCGAGGAGAACTTCCGCGCTCCGCTCCCGGAGGGAGGCTTCATCGCGCGCCTGGGGGGCTTGGGGCCGGCGCCCTCGTCCGCCGTTGACGTCGAGTTGGAGGCCGGCATCCACCTGGTGCGAGGCCAGTCGGAAGGGGGGCGGCCATGAGCCTGCTGGAGGTGAAGGGACTGCGGCGCGACTACGGGCCGCTGCGCGCGGTGGATGACGTGTCGTTCTCCCTGGAGGCCGGCAGCATCCTGGGCTTCATCGGGCCCAACGGCGCGGGCAAGAGCACCACGCTGCGCATCCTGGCCACGCTGGATGTGCCCACGTCGGGCGAGGTGCTGCTGGACGGCCATTCGCTGGTGGATGCGCCGGACCGGGCGCGTCCGCTCATCGGCTACATGCCGGACCGGTACGGCACCTATGACGACGTCACTGTCTTCGAGTTCCTGGACTTCTTCGCGCGCGCCTATGGACTGAAGGGCGCGGCGCGCCGGCAGCGGGTGGAGTCGGTGATGGCGTTCACCGGACTCACGCCCCTGGCCGACCGGCTCACCACCGCGTTGTCCAAGGGCATGCGGCAGCGCGTGGCGTTGGGGCGCACGCTGTTGCACGACCCGTCGCTGCTGCTGCTGGACGAGCCCGCGGACGGGTTGGACCCGCGCGCCCGTATCGAGCTGCGCGAGCTGTTGCGCGCCCTGGCGGACCAGGGGAAGGCGGTCATCATCTCCAGCCACATCCTCACGGAGCTGGCGGAGATCTGCGACACCTGCGCCATCATCGAGCAGGGGCGTCTGCTGGCCACCGGGAAGGTGGCGGACCTGCTCCAGCAGCAGGAGGTGGGCGCGGCGGTGACGCCCGAGCTGACGGTGCGGCTGGCCGTGGGCGACGCGGGCAACGCCGTCTGGGAGCGCGCGGAGCGGGTGCTCCTCGAACAGCCGCGTGTGACGCGTGTGGCGCGAGAAGGCGAGGCGCTGCGTGTGCGCCTGGAGCTGGATGCGGGCGCGGGCCCCGCGCAGGTGGACGCGGCGGCGGCGGTGCTGCTGGCGGCGCTGGTGGCCGCGGGGCTTCCCGTATGCGCCTTCAGCACGCGGGAGCGGAACCTCGAGGATGCCTTCATGACGGTGACGAAGGGGAGGGTGGCGTGAGCGCGCCCGTGGATACGGCGATGAGCCCTCCGGCCCCGGAGCCGATGGCTTCGGGTGGTGGCCAGGTCGCGGGCGCGGAGCCCTGGTCGCAGCGGTGGGGGGACCGGCTCAACCCACTGGTGGTGAAGGAGCTCCGCCAGGGACTGCGCACGCGCGTCTTCTGGGTGTGCTTCGGGTTGATGCTGCTGGCGTGCCTGGCGGTGGCGCTGGTGGCCTACGTGGACACGCGCGAGGGCGCCTACGCGCGGCACGGCCAGGGTTACTTCTTCTCCTTCTTCGTCTGCCTGGGCGTCGCGCACTTCTTCGTCATCCCGTACAGCGCCTACCGCTCGTTGGCGCGTGAGCGCGAGGACGAGACGTGGGTGTTGCTGGTGCTCACCGGCCTGGGGCCGCGCCGCATCCTCCGGGGCAAGGTGGCGTCGTTCCTCGTGCAGGCGGCCTTGTATGCCTCCGCGGCCGGGCCCTTCCTCCTCTTCAGCTACTTCCTCAATGGCATCACGCTCCCCACGATTCTGGTGGTGCTGGCGCTGGGCGGCGCGTGGCTCGTCTTCCTCACGGTGGCCAGCGTGTGCGCGGCGACGCTGGCCGACGCCCGCATGGGGCGTGCCTTCGTCCACTTCGGCCTGCTGGGCGCATTGGGTCTGGCGCTGGTGCAGGGCCTGGGCGCGGCCTACGCGATATCGGAGATGGGAGACCGGTTCCTGAATGATGTGGAGTTCCTCTATCTGGTGGGCATCGCGCTGATGCTGATGCTCATGGACGGCTGGCTGCTCTTCGAGGCCGCCGCGTCCCGGCTGTCCCTGCCCACGGAGGACTACACGCGGGGGCCACGTCGCGCGGTGGGGGTGCAGGTGCTGGTGGGCATGCTCGCCGGCTGTGCCATCTGGTGGCTGACGGGGCGTAAGCACAATGTTCCGGAGATGTTCGCGCTCCTGGGCGGCGTCCACCTGCTGGGCGTGGGCATGTTCGTGGTCGCGGACGTGGATGGTCAGGCGCGCCCGTTGCGCGCGACCACCCGGCCCTGGTCCGTGCTGCGGCCCGGCGCGCTGCGGGGCTTCCGCTGGATGGTGTTCCTGCTGGGGGCCTGGAGCGCGCTGTTCTGGGGCCTGCAGGTGGGGTCCTCGGACCTGCCGCTGAAGGGCCTCTCCCTGCGGATGGCCACCCTGGCGTTACCGGCGTATGGCGTGCTCTTCCTGTCGCTGGCGGTGTGGCTGGGGCGGAAGGTGCGCCCGGACCGGCTGGCCACGCCCGTGGCGGTGCGCTTGATGTTCGTGGCTTCCGTGGCGCTGGCCTCGGCGCTGCCTCCGTTGGTGGCGGTGTTGATGGGATTCGATGGGGATGACCCCATCCTCAACCTCTTCAACCCCGTGGTGGGCATCGCGAACTTCGCCACGTATGACTACGGGGCGTCCGGGCCGAAGATGTCCTGGGACTTGCTGGGCGCGGTCGTGGGCCTGGCGCTGGTGGCCGCCTTCGGGACGGACCGGATGCTCATGGCGCGTGAGCAGCGGGCTCACACGTCGTGAGCGAGCGGATGGACGCAGCCGCCGTCGCGCGGCTTGTTCCGGGGCTGGCCCTGGCGCTGCCCAGGGGGCCCCACCGGGGGCTCGTGGGGGAGGTCCGTGCCACATCCGAGGGGAGCGCGCTGGAGCTGCATGACTTCCGTGCGTACCAGCCCGGGGATGACCTGCGGCAGGTGGACTGGAACGCGGTGGCGCGCACGGGAGAGCTCGTGCTGCGCATCCGCCAGGACGAGGTGTCGCCGCGCGTGGAGGTGGTGCTGGATGGTTCGCGCTCCATGGCGCTGTCCCCACGCAAGGCCGCGTGCGCGCGGGAGGTGGCGCTGCTGACGGCGGAGGTGGCGGCGCGGCAGGGGCTGTCGCCCACGTTGCTGGTGGCCGGTGCCCGGCCGGAGCGTGTTCAGGGACAGGCGTGCCGGGCGGCCTTGGAAGCGGCGGACTTCGACGCGCGGGACGGGCTGCCGGAGTCGCTGGGGCGCCTGCCGCCGCTGCGGCCGTGTGGGCTGCGCGTGGTGGTGAGTGACTTCCTCTTCGAAGCGGACCTGCCGGCGCTGTGCGCGCGGCTGGCGCGTGGCGCGTCGGGCCTCTTCCTGGCGCAGGTGTTGGACGCCGAGGACCTGGACCCGGCGGGTGGAGATGGCGCCCGGCTGGTGGATTCGGAGAGCGGCGCGGCGCTGGAGGAGTTGCTGACGGACGAGGTGCTGGCCGCGTACACGCGACGCTTCGCGGAGCACCAGCGCGGCTTGAGGGGCGCGGCCTTGCGTGCTCGCGGGGCGCTGCTCACCGCTCGGGCTCAGGATGGGCTGGGCGCGTTGGTCGCGGGGCCGTTGCGGCCTCTGTTTCTCGCGGCGGGTGCGTCGTGAGCGGGCGCGGGGTGGCGGGCATGGAGCGCGTCGCGGGAGGTGACGCGTGAGCTTCGGTTTCCCGTGGGGGCTGCTGGCGCTGGGTGCGCTCGTGCCGCTGGTGGCGGCGTATTTCCTGCGGCGCCGGCAGAAGCCGGTGGTGGTGAGCGCGCTCTTCCTGTGGCGCAGACCCAGTCCCCGCGCCGAGGCGGGGCCTCGCTGGGAGCGCTTCACGCGGGAGGCGTCGCTGCTGCTGGAGGTGCTGGCGGTGGTGGCCGCCGCGCTCTTCCTGGCGGACGTCCGGTGGGGAGATTCGGCGCGGGTCCGGCACCTGGTGCTGGTGGTGGATGGGAGTCTGTCCATGTCCGCGCGCGGGCCGGACGGTGTGTCGGTGTTGGAGCAGGTGCGGCGCGAGGCGGCGGCGCGCGTGGAGTCGGAGGAGGCGACGCAGGTGACGCTGCTGGCCAGTGGCGGCACGCCGCGCATGCTCGCGGGGCCGGAGGTGGAGCCTTCTCGGGCGTTGGCCGCGCTGGAGTCCTTCCAGGCGCAGGGCGCGGACCATGACCCGATGCCCACGCTCATCTGGGCGCAGGAACTGGCGGGGGCGGGACGGCGCGTGGCCTTCTTCACGGATGTTCCTCCGGTGAACGCGGCCCTGGTGCCCGCATCCGTGCGGTGGACGGCGCTGGGGACCGCGCGAGGCAACGTGGCGCTGGTCTCCGCGCAGCGGCGTGATGAGGGGCCCACTGCCACGGTGACGCTGAGGGTGGCGCGTTTCGGGGAGGCGCCGGAGGAGGTGGACGTTCGGGTCCGCGCGTTGCCAGGGGCCGGTGCGAAGGCCGGCACGGAGCGGGTGGAACGCGTGCAGCTTCCGGAGGAGGGCACCGCGACGGTCCGGTTGACGTTCCAGGAAGCGGGCGATGTGGAGGTGTCGCTCCCAGACGACGCGTTGCCCGAGGACGGCCAGGTGCGGCTGCCGCCCGCGCCCATGCGGCCCATCGCGGTGGCGTTGGCGCAGGGACTGGGCGCTCCCGAGCAGACCGCACTGGAGCGGTTCCTCGCGGTATCGCCGGAGGTGGCGCGCGGAGCGGAGGGCTCGGAGACGGACGCGGTGTTGGTGCTGGGCCCGCCGGGGACGGATGCGCGGGTGACGGTGGGGGCGGGCGGCGCGCCGCGCACCTTCGTGGGGCCGTTCTTCTCCGAGAAGGGGCACCCGCTGCTGGATGACGTGCAGCTTTCGGGCGTGCGGTGGACGGCAGGGGACAATCCGCCTGGAAAGCCATTGGTGAGCGCCGGGGACGCGGTGCTGGTGTCCGAGGAGGCGGACGGCCGGGTTCACGTCAACGTGGACCTGTCGCGTTCGAACGTGCAGCGCGTGTCCGCGTGGCCGGTGCTGCTGAGCAATCTGGTGCGAGAGGCCCGCCGCACGCGGGAGGGGTTTCCTCGGCGGCAGCTGATGCTGGGCGAGCCGCTGCCAGTGGTGACGCTCGCAGGTGCGCGTTACACGCTCGTGGGGCCGGGTGGCAGCCGGCCGGTGTTTGGCGCGGGCGAGGTGTCGCTGTCTCCTCCCACCGGGCCGGGGGCCTATTCGCTGGAGCGTGGCGGCGACGTGGTGGACACGGCGCAGGTGCTGGCGCTGGACGCCCGGGAGTCGGACCTGCGTGAGCGCGGACGCGCGGAGGTGCCGGCACGTGAGGCCGGCGACGACGACGCGGGAGGCAGCGCGCCGGGCCGGGCCCGATGGCCTCTGGTTCTTCTGCTCGCCGCACTGGTGGCGGACTTCTACCTCACGCGGCGAGAGACGCCGGGCGCCTCAGGGGCGAGTGCGCCAAGTACCGGGGGCGCGTCATGAGCGCGTCGGAATCGCAAAGCACGGGCCGCGTTACCAGCAGGACGGCAGGTGCCGTGAATATCCGGGCGTTCAGCCGCTCCCACTTCAAGGCTTCATGGCTGCTCATCGGTGGTGCCTGGGTCGCCGCATGCTCCAGTCCGAACCCGAACGTGAGGGCCCGTCGGTTGCCCTCTGGCGGCATCGCGGTGAAGGGGCCCCTGGCAGGGCCTTTCGAGACCGAGCAGGAGCTTGCGCAGAACGCATGTTCCATCATGACCCGTCAGCCCGGCGCATCCGCGGGGATGTACGGTACGGAGTACTGCGCTCTCGGGTACGACTCAGGCGAGGGAAAGGGATACTTCCTGAGCTACTTGTCCGAGTTGAGGTCACGCTTGGACAGTGGAAGGAAGAGCTGCCTGATTCCGTCGGCGCTCGACGATGAAGCGCATGGTGATGCGGTGGTCTTCTGGGCGCCGCACACGCATCCGCACAATCGCGAGTTCTCGCGAGTCGACCTCAAGACGCATCTGCGCTGGCTGCCGACGCGCGTGGCGGAGAAGGGCACGGGCAGGGTCTTTCCCAAGTCCATCCTGCTCCTCTACCGGGAGAAGACAGGCGAGTGCCGGGTGTATCGGTATGAGCTTCCGTCAAAAGGTGTCTTCTCGCTCCGCGACGGAGCGTGGGTGCCGATTGGCCGAGTCTACGATGACGAAGGAAACGTCGAGATGCTCGACGGGATGGGGTGGCTGCCATGAGGTGCTGTCACGATGGGGGAACCTCTCTGCGACGGGCGTTGGCCTGGGTCCCACTCCTGGGCCTCTGTGGATGTTCCGCGCTGGGCATCTACCGATTCGACAAGCCGGAGCGAGCCCCTGCGAATGAGTCGGTGACGATTCCGAGCCAGATTGAGGGGGGCGTGGCGCTGACCGGACCCATGATGGCGGCCCTCAAGGTCGCCATGGATGATTTTCGTCCACCCTGGGTTACGGCGGAGAAGCAGGAGCACCTGGAGGAGAAGTGCCTCGCGGATTGGCGATACATCGACGCTCGTGTGGTCCAGGCGAATGACGACCTGTTCTATGTGACGTTCTCCCCCAACTTGAGCGCGTGTGGCCCTGGCCTCGTTCTTCTCGACGGTGGCGTCGTCTACGCTATCGATGGGAAGGGCCGCATCCTCGCGGAAGGAGAGTGACGGTCGCATGACCTTCTCCCTCCCGCAGGCGTGGGTGCTGCTGCTGCCGTTGGGCCTCTTCCTCTGGAAGTACGGCCGCCGGCCGGGCCCGCCCATGTGGCTGCGCGCCGCGCTGCTGGTGCTCGTCGTCGGCGCGCTCTCGGGCCCCGAGCTGCGCTGGGCCGATGCCGGCAGTGACGTCGTCGTGGTGGTGGACCGCTCCGCGTCCATGCCTCGCGACGTGGACCGCACGGCCCAGGAACTCATCACCCTCCTGGAGTCGCAGCGCCGTCCCGGGGACCGCGTGGGGGTCATCACCTTCGGCCGGGAAGCGCGCGTCGAGCAGCCCCTCTCCTCGCTCGGAGGCTTTGGCGGTTTCACACGCCCCGTGGACGCGGAGGCTTCCGACCTGTCCGCCGCGTTGGATGCCGCGAGCGCCCTCATCCCCGACGAGCGCACCGGCCGCGTGCTGGTGCTGTCCGATGGCCGCGCCACGGGCGTGGATGCGCGCGGCGCCGCGCGGCGACTGGCGGCCCGAGGCCTCGCGGTGGACTGGCGCCACATCGCTCGCCCCGAACCGCCGCTCGATGTGGCCGTCGTCTCCGTGGACGTCCCCGCCGCCGTTTCCGAGCGTGAGCCCTTCCAGTTCTCCGCCGTGGTGCATGCCTCCGCCGCCGTCACCGGCACCGTGCGCCTGGAGCGAAATGGCCGCGTGCTCCTCCAGGGCCCCTTCGACTTCCAGCCGGGCCCCAACGTGCTGCCGCTGCGCGACCTGGTCGAGGAGCCCGGCCTGGTCCGTTACCGGCTCTCCGTGGCCGCTCCCGGCGACGGCGTCGTGGAGAACGACCAGGGCGTCGCCGTGCTGCGCGTGGAGGGCCCGCCCCGGGTGTTGCTGCTCACGAACCAGTCCCGGGGCACGCTCGCGCAGTCGCTCGCCGCTTCGGGGTTGCAACTCGATGTGCGCACGCCGTTCCGCCTCACGTTGGATGACCTGGACGGCGTGGGCACCGTGGTGCTGGAGAACGTGGACGCCAATGCGCTCGGCGAGCCGGGGCTCAACGCGCTGGCGGCCTATGTCGAGCAGGCCGGAGGCGGGCTGGTGATGACCGGCGGACGCAACAGCTTCGGCGAGGGCGGCTTCCGTCGCTCGCCCGTGGAGCCGCTGCTCCCAGTGTCCCTGGAGATGCGCGAGGAGCAGCGCCGCGCGTCCCTGGCGCTGAGCGTGTTGATGGATGCCTCCTGCTCCATGGGGATGACCGTCCCGGATGGGCGGACGAAGATGGAGCTGGCCGCCGAGGGCGTCGTGGCCGCCCTGACGCTGCTCAACCCCAAGGACGAGGTCTCCGTGCACATGGTGGACACGGCGGCCCATGAAATCTTCCCGCTCAGCCCGGTGGAGGCGGGGTTGCCTCTGGATGCCGTTGCGCGCGGATTCAGCGGTGGGGGTGGCATCTACGTGGGCGAGGCGCTCCGCGCCGGCCGCACGGAAATCCTCCGCAGCGAGAAGCCCACGCGCCACGTCCTCCTGTTCTCCGACGCAGCGGACTCCGAGGAGCCCGACGACTACCAGCGCACGCTGGCCCACTTGCGCGAGCAGGAGGTGACGGTGTCCGTCATCGGGCTGGGCGTGCCCTCGGACCCGGACGCGGACCTGCTCCGGGAAGTGGCCCACCGGGGCGGTGGGCGCGTCTACTTCGCCGAGGACGCGATGAGCCTGCCGCGCATCTTCAGCCAGGAGACGCTCACGGTGGCGCGCGCCACCTTCGTGGATGAGCCCGCGTCGCTGGAAGGCGCGCCGGACCTGCCGCTGCTCGGCCGGCTGTCCGCGGAGGGGCTGCCCCAGGTGGGCGGCTACAACCTCACCTACCTCAAGCCCCGCGCCAACGTGGCGCTGCGCACCCTGGACACGAATGGCGCGCCCATCCTGGCGATGTGGCCGCGAGGCGCGGGACGCACGGTGGCCTTCACCGCGGAGGTGGACGGGCCGTACACCGGCGAGCTGCGAACGTGGTCCTCCCTGCGCGCGGCCCTGGAGGGGATGGTGCGCTGGACGCTGGCGGGCGCGGCGCCCGTCGGGGACGCGGTGGTGCGGACCGAGCGGAGGGGGCACCTGCTGCGAGTGACGCTGGACCTGCCTCCCGGCGAGGCGCTGCCCGGCGCGGCACCGACGATGGTGCTCTTGCCCGGCGACGGACGCGCCGCGCCGGTGGAGCGTCCGATGCGGTGGGAGGATGAAGACCGGCTCGTCGCCGAGTACCCGCTGGAGGGCAGTGGAACGTGGCACCCGGTGGTACGGCTGGGCGCGAAGGTGCTCCGCGCGCCGCCCGTCACGCTGCCCTACGCGCCGGAGTTCGAGCCCGGCTCCACGAAGGCGGGACTGGAGCTGCTGCGCGCCATCGCGGCGGTAGGAGGCGGCGTGGAGCGCTTGTCCATGACGGGCCTCTTCATGGAGGCCCCGGAGTCGCTGGGCCGCGTGGCCCTGGCGCCGTGGCTGGTGGCCCTGGCGCTGGCTCTGCTGCTGGCGGAGGTGGCCGTGCGCCGCTTCCTCTCCGCGCCACGGCTGCGTGCGCCGCGGACCCGCGAGCGCTCCGTGTCCATCCCCGCGACACCCACGGCGCCGTCGTCCACTCCGGCAACACGGACAACCCCGACGTCAGCTCCGCAGGCCCGCGAGGGCGACGCGGCGCCGGTGCCAGCGAAGCCAGCCGAGGGCAGCGTGGACTCCGCGCTGGATGCCGCGCGAGCCCGGGCCCGCCGGCGGCTGGACCGTTGAGACGAAGGCGTTGGTGGAGGTGCGGGCCGCCCCGGACAGGAAGGGGCTGGCACGGAGGAGGGCGACTGTCCGCGGTGGGTACGAGTCGCCCCGAACGAGATGGGGGGATCGGAGATGTGGGGCGACCCGCGCCCTGTGAGACTCACAGGGCGAATGAGTGGATACACGAACAGTGTACACTTTGCAACACGGGCCTAAAATTATCCGTGAGCGGAATGTGGTGCGGTAGCGCACGTCCTGGTCGGCCCGGGGTGTTGGGCACCCGACAGGGCAGAAGGTGCTCGACCTGTCCACTGGCGGCTACGAGAACCACTGGTCGCGCAACCTGCTGGCCAATACGGCCTGAAGGAAGAGGGGCGCCGCGTCACCCGAGGTGGGTGCGCAGTTCCTGCTCCAGCTTGGCGCGAGGCTGGGCGCCCAGCAGTTGCCGCACCACCTTGCCCTCCTTGAAGAGCAGCAGCGCCGGGACGGAGCGGATGCCATAGCGCATGGCGGACTCCGGATGGTCGTCCACGTCCAGGCGGGTCACCTTCAGCCGGCCCCGGAAATCGGCGGCAATCGCGTCGAGCACGGGGGCGAGCGCACGGCACGGCGGGCACCAGGCAGCGGTGAAGTCCACCAGCACGGGCTCGGATGACTCCAGCACCTCCCGTTGAAAGTGCGCGTCGTCCAGCGAGATGACGTTCGTCGTCATGGCGTGTCCTCCTCGTTCGGCCGGGCGCGTGGCCCTGCCTGGGTGTGGACACAGGTGTAGTGGCCTCTACGGGAACGGACGAGCGCCCGCGAGGGAACGCAGTGTTGCGCGAGGTCCCTTACCGGCTCCGGGAGGACGTGGGCTCGGTGGCGTCGTCCCAGGGGAGCGAGGCGCCGCGTTCACTCAACAACGCCAGGAAGGCGCGCACCTTGGGCGGGAGCTGTCGCCTGCTGGGATAGACGGCGAAGACAGGGATGCCCGGCGGCGTCTCGGCTTCCAGCACCGGAACGAGGAGCCCGCCGCGCACGTCCTCGGCGACGAGCGAGGCAGGAAGCCGCACCACGCCCAGGCCCGCGCGCGCGGCCGCTTGTCCCGCGCGCACGCTGGGAACGCGCAGCCGTCCCGTCACCGGCAGGCTCTTCGCGCCGCGGCCCTCGCCGAAGAACCAGACCTCGTCGGTGCCGGGCGTGGCGAGCACGACGCAGGCATGACCTTGCAGCTCCGCCGAGGTCCGGGGTGCCCCTTGCCTCGCGAGATAGGCGGGGCTGGCGTAGTAGCCGGTGCGAAGGCGCCCGAGCCTTCGGGCCACCATGGCGGAGTCCGCGAGCGGGCCGGTCCGCAGCGCCACGTCGTACTCCTCGGAGATGAGGTCCACGTGCGCTTCGGCGAGTGAGACTTCCACGCGGAGCAGGGGATTGCGCAACAGCAGCTCGGCGATGAGCGGTGTCAGCAGCTCGCCCAGCAGTGAGAGCGTGGCGATGCGCAAGGTGCCCTGCGGCGTGACGCGCGACTCGCCGAGCGCGCGATTCACCTCGCGAGCCTCCGCCACCAGCCGCGCGCAGTGGGCGTGGTAGTCGCGGCCCACCTCCGTCAGCCGGAGCCCGCGCGTATTGCGCTCGATGAGCCGGACGCCGAACCGCTCTTCCAATGCCGCGAGGCGGCGGCTCACCGTGGATTTGCGCAGCCCCAGCCGCTCCGCCGCGGCGGTGATGCCACCGGTCGCCACCACCTCGGTGAAGAGGAGCATGTCATCCAGGAGGGGCGGGCTTGTGGGCACGCGGTCAGCCTACGGACGGGCAGGGCGCTCAGGGCGCCAGGGTGGAGATGCACGGGGCCTGTCTGTCTCCGGCGTCGTCTGCCGCCCTTCGCCAGCGAGGAAGTGCCTCATGGCGGGTACGCTACTCCCGGCGCCCGCGCGCTGTCTGTGTAGCCTGGGTGACGGATTCAGCAGGACATTAATAATCCGTTAGGCATTAAAGATAAGAAATTCTTGAATAATGTTTCACGCGGCTGGAGCCTCGGACTCCCCCAGGCCGTGTCCGGTGGACGGTGAGCGCCGCTCTCCGGGTTCGCGGCCCATCCCCCCGAGGACGCGATGAAGACGCGATTGTGGTTGCTCCTGGTGCCCGCGTTGGTGGCGGCCGGCTGTGGTCCCATCGACGAGGCAGATGAGCCCGTCATCGATGAGTTGACTGGCCAGGTGCTGCTGGAGGCCACCACGAAGTACGACATGCACCGGCTGCTGGAGGACACCGACATCACCGGCGGCCAGTGGATTACCACCGCGCAGGTGCAGGCCTTCCTCCAGCAGAACAACTCGTTCCTGGCGAACTACCGGGACCCGGCCTTCAGCAACAAGACGGCCGCCGCGCTCATCGTCGAGCGCTCCAAGGCCTTTGGCATCAGCCCGCTGTACATGCTGGCCCGCATCCAGGTGGAGTCCAGCCTCATCCAGAGCGGCAACTCCAACAACCTGGCCAAGGCCACCGGCTGTGGCTGTCCGGACACCAGCGGCTGTGACGCGCAATACGTGGGCTTCGGCAAGCAGATTGACTGCTCCGCCAAGAAGCTGCGCGGCTACCTGACGGACCTGGACGCGGGCCGTGCCACCATCTCCGGCTGGCGCGTGGGTGTGACGAAGTCCACGTCGGACCCGTGCTCGGTGCGTCCCGCCAACAAGGCGACGGCGGCGCTCTACACGTACACGCCCTGGGTGGGCGCGTACGCCCTCCAGTGTGGCCGCACCAACGTGGGCGGCTCGTCGCTGGTGTCCGTCGTCTACCACCGCTACGAGTCGGCGTATGCGTGGGGCTCCGCCTCCGGCTGCTACTCCGAGACGGCCGACACCACCGTGCCGGAGCTCGGCTGCGTGCAGAGCTCGTCGGATGCCATGTGGCGGCAGTGCCAGTCGGGCGCCTTCACCGCGGGCAGCACCACCAAGCCCACGAACTGCACCGCGTCCTATGGCTGGTGCTCCTCCGCCACGCTGGGCCGCTCCGTGCCGCCGCGCACCTGCGTGCAGTCCACGGGCGACCAGCAGTGGCACCAGTGCGGCGCCAACAGCACGTGGCTGAGCGCGCCGAGCGCGCCCATTTCCGGCGCGGGCCCCGCGGGCTCGTGCTTCGCGATGTACGGCCTCTAGTCGTCGAAGCGGCGGCTCCCGCCCGGAAGGACGGGAGCCCGCCGTGTCCCAGCGAGCCTCAGTACTGGTTGGTCCAGATGAGGTCCAACCCGCCCGAGCGCGCGTCGCCGTACTGGCCCTCCAGGCTCCAGCGCGTGCCCAGCTGGTACTCGAAGCGCACCGCGTTGGCGTTCTCTCCCTGCTGGAGGTTGGCGCCCACGCGGCCGGTGTAGCCGACGTAGATTTTGTCCGTCACGTAGGTGCCGACTTCCAGCTTGGTGCCCGCGATGCCGGAGTCCCCCGCCTCGATGGAGACCACGTCCAGGGGCAGCTTCGCGGCCAGGGCCTTGCGGGCCTCGTTGGCCACCAGCGAGCCCACCACGGACGCGGCCTGCGCGCTGGCGTTCATGGAGGCACCGGAGCTGCGCTCCAGCGTGCGTCGGCCCGTCGCCAGCAGCGTGTAGATTTCCGACTCCGGCAGCGGCGGGTCACTGGTGGGCTTGAGCGTGATTTCCCGCCCCTGGCCCCGGATGGTGACGAACACGGTGACCTTGGCGCTGTCGTTGCGGTGCTCGGCGGTGACGTTGATGTACGGCGCCATGGCCGGGCCGGTGAAGCGCACCTGGCTGTCGCGCTGGATGTCGAAGCGGCGGCCGAGCACGTCCACGCGTCCGCGCAGCACGCGCACTTCACCGAACAGGCGCGCCACGTCCGTGTATTCGACGCGAAAGTCATCCGACAGTCCCAGCTCCGCGTTGATGTCGGAGCCCTTCACCCAGAGGTTGCGGGGCGCATTCACATTCACCCAGAACACGATGGGGGGCGTGGCCGTTTCCTCGTCTTCCACCGCCACGCCCTCCGCCGGGGCCGCGCCTTCCGCGGGGGGCTCGTTGGGATTCGCCGGGGGCTGCGCCTGGGCCGCTTCCTTGCGCTTCTTGCGGTCCAGCGGCTCTCCGTTGCGTACCAGCACCACGTCACCGGGCCGCTCCAGCGCCTGCAGGTCCTTGCGCTTGGCTTCCGGCAGCTCGATGGTGGCCTCGGGGATGGTGACGTTGCGCAGGTTGACCAGTCGCTGGGACAGCGTGCCCTCCACCTTCGCGCGCAGGCTCACCAGCGCCATGAGCTGGTCGTCGACGATGATGGGGAAGTTGCGCATCACCAGCGGCGGGTCGGACGTCCCGGGGCTGGACAGCTCGTACTCATTCCGGGCGTTGAGCACCGCGGTCAGTGGCGAGTTGAGGTGCAGGGAGCCGTTGCCGGCCTTCGCCGACAGCGTCGTGACGGCGATGGATTCGCGGCTGGCCTTCAGGGCGAGCTGGATGTCGCGGTACTCGCCCAGGCCCATCAGCCCCAGCTTGCCGTCCTTCCACTCCACGCTGCCGTTGATGCGGGGCGCGCCCAACGTGCCGGCGACGCTGGCGTCCGCCTGGAGCACGCCGCCGATGCTGCGCAGCATCTCCACCGTGCCGGACAGGAAGGCCGGGTTGAAGTTGCGCGCCTTGAGCGCGACCTCCACCGGAGCGTTGTCTGTCTGGAGGCCCCGGTTGAGCGCGGGCAGTGACACGTCCAGGCCCAGGCCTCCGTTCACCAGCATGGTGCCGCCGCCCGGCTCGGTGAGCAGCAGGTCGAAGCGGGAGCGGGTGTCCCGGTACGTGTAGTTCAGGCGCACCTGGCCCAGCCCCGTGTTGCCCACGCCCAGGTCCTGCACGCCGGCGGTGAGCTCCACCTGCGGCGTGTCGAGCGTGCCCCGCGCGCCCAGCTCCATGGCCAGCACGCCCTGGATGCCCTGGGGCCGGCCGCCCTGCGGTGGCGGCGCGCCCTCCGCCACGGGCGACGCCGGGGTGGCCAGGCCGGGAAGCTCCTGGAGCGGCACCGGGCCCACGCGGCCGGTGATGTCGAAGGGGATGTAGCCGTAGACCTCGCGGTCCTGGAGCGCGCCCAGCGGGGCCGCCAGCGTGGCCGTGAGCTGCGCCAACGGTCCGTCCTGGCGCTGCGCGTTCAGCGTGAGCTTCACGTCCTTGTCGCCGCCCACGACGCTGAGCTGCCCGTTCATGGGTGGCAGCCCGTTCATCGTCACCGCGTTGGCCTGCACGCGCAGCGTCGCGTGGGGCACCAGGACCGAGCCCTCGAAGTCCAGGTGCGCCGTCACCGTGCCGCCCGGCCGCTGCACGCCGCTCATGCCTTCGAGCAGCGTGAGGGGCAACTGCGTCACGCGGGCCTCCACGCCCAGCGTCGTCGCCAGGAGCTCATCGGGCGTGGGCGGCTTCGCCAGCAGCCCGCCCACCGTGAAGGGCGTCCGCAGGGCCAGGTACATCTGCGAGCCCACACCCTCCACGTCCAGGCGCGCATCCAGCGTCTGGTCCTCGCGGTCGGACGCGGCGCGCAGCTGGAAGGCCAACGGCACGGGCAGCGAGAAGCCCGGCGGCGGCGTCTGGTAGCGCACGTCCTGCCCGCGCAGGGTGAAGTCCAGCAGGGGCTCACGCGCGGGGCCTTCCACGGTCAGCGTGCCGGCCAGCCGGCCGCTGGCGCTCTCGGGCTGGCCCGCGAGCTTCATGGCGCCGGCGATGTCCAGGTCCTCCAGATTCAGGCGCACGGACATCGCATCGCGCCGGCGCTTGAGCACGCCCTGCACCGGCACGTCAAACTCGGCGGCGAGCCGCGCCACGGGCAGGCTGGCCGCCAGTGTCCCGGTGGCGCGGTCCTTCACGTAGCGCGCCTTCAGCTTCGCCTGGAGCCCCTCGTAGCCGCGCGCGCTGCCGTCTTCCAGCCGCAGGTCGGTCTCCGCGTCGGGGCGCGCCATCGTCCCGCTGACGGCGGCGTGGCCTGTCAGCCTGCCCCCCAGGCCCAGCGACTCCGGGACGAAGGCCCTGGGCAGCCGCGACAAATCGAGCGCGCCCAGTTCCACGCGCGCGTTGACGCGCTGGCCGCGCATCGCGCCCTGTAGCGACAGCGTCTGCCCCTCCGACGCGAGCCGCAGCGGGGGCGCCACCTCGACGTTGCCTCCGCCGAAGCCCAGGTGCGTGGGCGCCTGGAGCGTCCAGGTGGCCTCCGGCCAGAACAGCGCCAGCTGCCGGATGGCCAGTCCCTGGCGATTGCCGTCCACCTGGCCACTGAGCGTGAGCCCCAGCTCCGCGTCTCCCGCCACGCGCACGCTGGCCTCCAGCGCACGGTCCTGCGTGGCCAGCGTGACGGCGACGTCGCGCAAGTCCCGTCCGCCCGCCTTCAGCCGGGACACCACCAGCGTGGCGTTGGACGTGAGGGGGTGGCTGACGTCCGGCATCTCCAGCTTCAGGGACACCTCCTGCGCCGCCACGTCGCCGTACCGCAGCGCCGCGAAGCCACCGTCGACCTTCACGGCGGGCGTGCGCAGCGGGCCCTTCACGGAGAAGTCCAACGTGCCGTTGCCCGCCATGGGGGCCACCACGCCCGGCATCAGCTTGGACAGCATCTGCGAGAGCAGGGCGAGGTTGCCGGCGGTGAGGCCGCCTTGCAGGTTCACCGACTCCGCGGTGCCGTCTCCCTTGGCCTGCAGGGCCACGCCCGGCGCGAGCATCCGCAGCCGCATCAGCGAATACCGGCCCTCCTTCGCGCTGGCCTCCAGCTCCACCGGACCCAGCGGCTGGCCCAGGTATTGGGAGGGGGACACGGTGAGCTTCACCTCGCCTTCCATCGACTCCAGGCTCGTGCCTCCGCCCTTCGCGTCCAGGTCCGCGGCGATGCGCGTCTTGGGGCCCTGCGCCATCAGCTCCGACAGGTCCACGTCGCGCGCCTTCACGGACAGGCCGTCGGTGCGCATCCGCTCCAAATCCATGCCGCCCTTCACGGACACGGAGGCGCTGGCGGCCTTCGCGGTGACGTCCACCCGCGCCGCGTCGCCGTCCAGTCCGGCGGAGCCCTCCGCGGACACCGGCACCCGCAAAGGCCAGTTGGGCACGAAGGCCCGCAGCAGGTCGGGCGGCGCGGATAGGCGCCGCAGCTCCAGTCCTGCTTGGAGCCGGCCCTCCGGCGCGCCCGGCGGCGTCTCTGGCGGGAGCTTCGCGCGGCCGCTGGCGTCCAACACCAGCCCCGCGGCCTCCAGGTCGACATCGCCTTCGAAGGCGCCCTCTTCGCCGCGGGCCTTCAGCGCCAGCCGCACGGGCCCAGGCACGGGACGGGCGAGGTTCGCGGTGGCGTCCAGGTTCGCGCCCACGCCCTGCGTCGCGGCGGCGTAGCGGGCCGAGCCCCGGGCATCCAGGTCCTCCAGCCGCACCTGCCGCTCACCGCCTTCGGGCACCGCCTGACGGAAGTCGACATAGCCGTCCTCGAGCACGAGCTCGTGCAAGTCCAGCGTCAGCGAGCCGCGGCCCTGGGAGGGCTCCTCGGGGCTGGGCGTGCGGGGCTCCAGCGCGCGCGTCAGGTTCAGTCCGCGCTCGTCCTGGGCCAGATACAGGCGCGGACGCTCGAGGCGCGCGGAGGGGAGGTTCACGTGCTGGCGCACCAGCCCCGCCAGCCGCGCGCGCACGTCCACCCGGGCAATCTCCGCCACCAGCTCGCCTTCGGGGTCATACAGCTTCACGTCCTCGAGGATGACGCCGCTCAGGGACAGGTCCAGGCGCCCCAGCTCCAGCCGGCCGGAGAGCTGCTCATGGGCCAGCGCGAGTCCCTTCTGGACGAGCCAGGCCTCTCCGCGCGACGTCGTGACGAAGACGAGCACGCCCGCGACGACGAGCACGATGAGGCCCACGAGGCCCAGCAGGCCCCACAGCACGCGGCGGCCCCAGCGCGCGGGCCGGCGGGGTGGGGGAGGCGCGGCGCTCGGGGCGGATTCCGTCAAAACGCCTCTCCAATCGACAGGTGCAGCGCGCACAGCCCGTCCGGAGCGCCCGCGAACGCGCCGCTGGGCGTCGTCGGGCCCGTGGGCCTCCACCGGCTTCCGATGCCGAAGCAGCCTCCGGCTTCGGGATAGATGTATCCCGGGGTGGAAACGGGCAATCCCCCGCCAATGTTCAACCGCCGGGCGATGTCCAGCCGGACGGGCCCGACGACCGTCAGATACCGCAGGCCCATGCCCACGGCGTGGTAGTGCTGGGGGCCGAAGAGCTTGGGCCGGTTCGCGTGGGAGAAGTCCTCGATGCCCACCAGGCCCGTGTCATAGAAGGCCGCCACCATCAGGCTCTCCGTGAACTGGTAGCGCATCTCCACCGAGGTCTCGAAGAGGCTGTTGCCACCCACGGGCACGGTGTCCCATTCCGCGTCCTGGACGACATCCGGGTTGCCGTCGCCGTCCACGTCCGCCGTGCGTTGCAGGGCGGCCAGGGGGGACAGGCGCTGGCCGTTGAAGCCGCGCATGAACGTGCCACCGCCCGAGAAGAAGCGGGTGACGATGGAGCTCTGGCTGCCGCCCGCGGGGTTCAGCGTGCCCGCGCGCACCTTCGCCGCCAGGATGAACCGCTTGTCCTCGCCGAACGAACGGTAGACGCGCAGGTCGGGCAGCAAGCGGACGTAGTTGAAGTCTCCCATGAGGGGCGTGCCTCCGCCCTTCTGGACGGAGAGGGAGATGTAGTAGCCGTCGCGTGGCTCGATGACGTCATCGCGCCGGTCCCAGGTGAAGGCCAGCTCCAGGAAGCTGAGCGCCACGTTGCACTGCGCCTGGCCCTCGCCGCAGCCCAGGACGATGGGCGGCACGCGGGAGTCGGCGCTGACGCGGCCGCTGAGCCGGTACACCTGGAGGTTGTACGACGGGAAGATGGAGAAGTCGGGGTGCGGCTGCCAGATGACACCCGTCTGGAGCCTGCCGCCCCAGAAGTCATAGGCCTGCTCCAGGCCCTTCTCCACGCTGAGCGAGTTCTGCGCCCGCAAGTCCCTGAAGAGGAAGCGGGGCTGCTCGTACTCGGCGGTGACGTCGAAGACGGGACCGTCCTTGTTGAAGTTGAGGACGTTGGGGATGAAGGCGTAGCCCAGCCGGCCGCGGACGGTGAAGCGGCGCAGGCCGCCGCCGAAGTTGCGGTGCGTCCACTCGCCCACCGCGCGGACCTCCTGCCGGGCCGCGTCCACGCCCAGGCCGCCGCCCAGCCGCACGGAGCGGAAGGGCGCCTCGCGCACGTCCACCACCACCGGCACCGTGCCGGATTCGCGGTCCGGCGCGCCGCGGTTCACCTTCACCGCGCCGAACACGCCCATGCGGAACACGCGCGCCTGCGCGTTGGCCAGCGCCGTCTCGCTGTACCAGTCCCCCTTCTTCAGCGCGCCCGTCACCTGCTCGATGATGCGGCGCGGAGGCACCTGGGGATTGGCGTCCGTGGCGACGAAGGTGTTGCCGAAGCGGTAGCGAATGCCGGGCCGGGTGCGCAATTCCACCACCGCCTGCCTCGTGTCCACGTCCACCCGGACCTCGCCGTCGACTTCGGCCTCGGCGTAGGCCAGCTCGCGCAGCCGCTCCTGGACGCGGACCTTCGCTTCCTCCCAGGACTCTTCCTTGAAGATGTCGCCTTCGCGCAGGGGCAGTCCATCCAGCACGTACTTGCGGTGCTCCTCGCGCACGTCCTCCGGCAGGGTGTCCAGGCCCGTCACCTGGATTTCGCTGATGCGGGTGGGTTCGCCCTCCTGCACGCTGATGTCGATGGCGACCTTGTCGTCACCGGCCGGCTTCACCTCGGCGTGGGTGACCTTCGCCTGGTAGAAGCCCTGGGCCTGGTAGTACCGCTCGATGCGGCGCAGGTCCGCCTGCCAGGCGTTGGCGTCGAAGTAGCTGGGGCCGCCAAAGGGCCAGAAGCCCCAGAAGGGCGTGGCGGTGGTGAGGATGCGGTCCTTGATGGCGCCCTCTCTCACCTGGTCCGTGCCCCGGATTTCCAGGTCGGTGACCTTGGGCCCCGAAGGGGGCGGCGCATTCGTGGTGGCGCAGGCCGCGGTGAGCAGCAGCGCGAGCGGAGTGGCAAGGCGGAGGTATCTGAGCAGGTCGGCGGCCACGGGGTGTTTCATAGCTGGAAGGCTCGCGGCCCCAACACTTCTTCCGTCCAGGATGGCAATGCTTTGTCGCATACCGGGACGTCGGGTCAAACCCCAGTGTCCGGTGCCGCGGAATGGCGCCTCGCGAAGACGTGCAAGCCGCTCCCACCTGGCCCAAGATGGGGGGTCATGGCCCAGTCCCGGCGAATCAGAAGCCTGGTGTTCTCCGTGCTCGCGGTATGCGCGTCCTCGTGTGGTGTCTCCGAGGACGAGGCGGTGCGCCCCAAGGAGGGCGAGAGCTTGTCGGACGCGCCCTACTGCGGCTCGTTCGGCTGCGTGAACCCGTACCAGTTCTGCGCGGAAATCTTCCTGGAGTTCGGCCGCTCGCCGCCCATCTGCGTCTTCGACGACATCTGCGAGCGGTTGGAGTGCGCCAACTCCAACCGCACCTGCGCCCTGTTCGACGGCTTCCCGGCCCAGGTGAAGTGCATCAAGCCGTGAGGCCGTCACGGTCGCGCGTGTCCGCTCGCTTCGGGGCCCCGGGCGGACGGTGTCTCAGCGCCGCGCGGACGCGGTGAGCCAGGCCAGCCGTTCAGCGGCCTCGCGCGTGCGCGAATCGGTGAGCAGGTCGCTCACGTTCTGCTCGATGCGGTAGGCCCAGTTCGAATCGCTCATGGAGCCGGGCAGGTTGATGCGGTCCCGGGTGCCGAGCACGTCCTGCCAGGGCAACACGCACAGGTCGCTGTTGGCGTTGAGCGCCGAGGCCAGCATGGCCCGGTGCACGTCCGGGGTGAACTCGCGGGTGATGGCCACGCCGTTGAGCTCCGGCCATGCGCGCGCCGCCGCATGCCGCTCGTGGTCGCCCGCGCCCTCCCACCACTCGGCCACCGTGTCCGTGTCATGCGTGCCGGTGGTGACCAGGGACACCGCCGGGAACTGGCGCGGGTCGCGGTAGTGGTTGTCGTCGCGCTCCCAGCGCATCACCCGGTAGCCGGGCAGCTGGAGCTCCGCGAGGATGTGGCGCACGAAGGGCGGAATCACGCCCAGGTCCTCGGCGACGATGCCAGCGCCCTCGGACAGCAGGCGGAAGGTCTTCTCGCCCAGGCGGCGGTGGCTCTCCTCGTCCGGCGGGATGAAGCGCCCGGTGGGCGTCTGCGCGTCGCGAATCCACTGCCGGAAGTACCCCACCGCGTGGTCCACGCGACGCAAGTCGTAGTAGCTGGCCGCCTTCTTCGCGCGCGTCTTCAGCCACGCGAAGTCGTCCTTCTCCATGGCCGCCAGGTCGAAGTAGGGCAGGCCCCAGTCCTGGCCCGTGGCGGAGAAGTCATCCGGAGGCACGCCCAGGCGGGCGTCGCGCCGCAGGATGTCCGGGTGCGCCCACACGTCCGCGCTGTCCTGCCCGATGATGAACGGCTCGTCGCCGCACAGGAGGACGTCCTTGGCGCGGGCCTGCGTCCGCACCTCGTTCCACTGCTGCTCGGCCACCCACTGGAGCCAGGCGTGGTAGCGCACGCGGCGCTCCAGCTCCCGGCCCTTCTGGGCCAGGGCCTCGGGCTGACGGGTGCGCAGCGGCTCCGGCCACTCCCACCACGGGCGGCGGTCCTCCTGCTCGCTGATGGCGGTGAAGAGCGCGTAGCTCTCCAGCCATTCGCCCTGGGCGTCGCGCCACTGGCGGAAGGCCTTCGCCCGCTCGGACTGAGGCGCCCAGTGCTGCGCTTCGAAGACGTCGAAGGCGCGCGCGAAGGCGGTGTCCTTGAGGGGGAAGACCAAATCGTAGCGCACGCGCGGCGCCGAGCGCGCCTCGGCCAGCTGGGCGCGCTGGGCGTCGGACAGGGCCGCCTCGCCGCCGGCCGCGGTGAACTCCGGCAGCCGCTGCAGGTCGATGAAGAGGGGATTGAGGCCGAAGGCCGAGCGCGTTGCGTAGGGGCTCGGGTCGCCCGGCGCGGTGGGCAGCAGCGGCAGCACCATCAGCATCCGCTGGCGGGCGGCCTTCATCCAGGTGAACAGTCCCTCCAGGGCACCGAAGTCACCGATGCCAAAGTCGGTCTGCGAGCGGAGGGAGAAGAGCGGGAGCAAGAGACCGGAGAGCCGGCCAGGGGTGGACATGGTGCGATGCAATCTGCCCCAGCCCCGCGCTGGTGGGAACTGCGGACGCTCTCCGAGTGTGTCTGGGTTCTTCGCTTTCCGGACGGAAGGGCCGTTAACATCCAGGTGTGAACTGGTTGCCGGAGTCTTTCTACGCCCGTCCCGCGCTGGTGGTCGCTCGGGAGCTGCTCGGCGCCTGGCTGGTGGTGGAGGAGGGCGGGCAGTGCCGGGTGGGCCGCATCGTGGAGACGGAGGCCTATGTCGGCGAGCATGACCTGGCGTGCCACGCGGCCAAGGGGCTCACCCCTCGCACCGAGGTCATGTTCGGACCGGCCGGCGTGGCGTACGTCTATCTGATTTATGGCATGCACCACTGTTTCAACGTGGTGACGGATGCCACGGGGGTGGGCGCGGCGGTGCTGGTGCGGGCGGTGGAGCCGGTGGAGGGCCTGCCCCCGGGGACGCGCACGGACGGGCCGGGCCGCCTGTGCAAGGCGCTGGGCCTCACCCGGGCGCACAACCGGCGGGGCCTGTGTACGCCCGCGCTGCACCTTCGACCCGGGACGCCTGTTCCCGAGTCAGCCGTGTCCCGGGGGCCTCGGATTGGCGTGGATTACGCCGGGACCTGGGCCGCCGAGCCCTTCCGGTTGTGGGTCCGGGACAGTCAACATGTCAGCAAGGGGCCGCCACCGGGGCGCCGCAAGCCCGCTTGACGGCGGGCTTCCTGGCTGGTTGGGTGCGCCCCGCCATGTCCGACGAGGCCGTCATGGGCGAGGACCGTCAGCTCCTCGCTCGCGCACAGGATGGGGATGTTTCCGCCTTCGAGGCCCTGGTGGATGCCCACCGGGACAAGGTGTATGGCCTGGCGCTCCGGATGACCCGTTCGGAGGCCGATGCGGCCGAAATCACCCAGGATACCTTCCTGTCCGCCTACCAACACCTGAAGGATTTCCGGGGGGATGCGGCCTTCGGTTCCTGGGTGCACCGCATCGCCGCCAACCATGCGCTCATGCGCCTGCGCCACCGCCGCGTGGCCCAGGCAGCCGAGCAGGAGCTCCAGGGCCCGGAGTTCACCGAGCGTGGCTCCCTGGCGGAGTATCCCCAGACGGATTGGAGCCGGGACGCCGAGGAGAAGGCCCTGGACGCCGAGCTGGGCTCCGCCATCCAGCAAGCCTCGGACCGCCTGCCCGAGGGGTACCGGGAGGTCTTCCTCTTGAAAGACGTGGAGGGCCTCAGTTACGAACAGATTGCAGAGGCGACGGGGGACTCCATCCCCGCCATCAAGAGCCGGTTGCACCGGGCACGGCTCGCGCTCCGTGAAGCCATCGACGCTTTCTACAACCGGGATAGCCGCGAGTTGTGAAACGCGACGAAGCGCTCGGCATCATCGAGAGGAACGAGGGCGCGCCGCAGCCAGCCGAGGTTCGGATGTACAACTGCAAAGATTCCATCAACCTCCTGCTGCAATTCCTCGACGGAGAGATGTCTCCCGAGGACACACAGCACCTACGTGAGCACCTGCGCGGATGCAGTCCCTGTGTGGACTTCCTGCGCACCTACCGGGCCACCCCCGGGCTGTGCAAGAAGGCGCTGGCGGCGAAGATGCCGAAGGAAGTCTCCGAGAAGCTCACCGAGTTCCTTCGCTCCAAAATCAAGTCCGCCTCGTGAACCTGAAGTCATTGTCGTTGCAGGAGCTGGAGGCCGCGCTCGCGCCGCTCTCCCCGTCGCCCGCCGCCGTCCGCAAGGTGTTCGCGGCCGTCTTCGCCCACGGCGCGCAGTCCGTGGAGGAGGTCGCTTCGGCCCGTCAGGTGCCGCGCCGCGTGGGAGACCACCTGCGTGCCCACGCAGAGATGCCGAAGCTGGCAATCGTCGAGCGCCGCCGCGCGGACGACGGCTTCGTGAAGTACCTCTTCGACTCGCCGCTGGGCGGACGTATCGAAGCGGTCCGCATCCCCATCTTCGATGAGAAGTACGTCATCTGCGTCTCCAGCCAGGTGGGCTGTGCGCTGGCGTGTGACTTCTGCATGACGGGGAAGTTGGGCTTCAAAAGGAACCTCCAGACCTGGGAGATATTGGACCAGGTGCTCCAGGTCCGGGAGGAAGCGGACCGGCCGGTGCGCGGCGTCGTCTTCATGGGGATGGGGGAGCCGCTGCTCAACTACAAGGAGACGCTGCGGGCCGCGGACATCCTGCGGCACCCGGCGGGGTTCTCCATCGCGGGCGAGGCGATTACCTTCTCCACGGCGGGCCATGTGCCGGCGATCCGCCGCTACGTGCGCGAAGGGCATCCGTACCGGCTGGCCTTCTCCGTGACGAGCGCCATCGCGGAGAAGCGAGCGAAGGTGCTGCCGATTGAGAAGACGCACCCGCTGCCGGAGCTCATCGCCGCCATCCGCGAATACAGCGAGGTGCGGCGCGAGCGGGCGATGATCGCCTATGTCGCCATCAGCGGCTTCAACATGGGCCGCGAGGACGCCGAGGCGCTGAAGGCCGCCTTCGAGGGCATCCGCATCAAGGTGGACCTCATCGACGTGACGGACCCGACTGGGAAGTACCTGCCGCCCACGCCCGAGGAGCTGAGCGCGTTCCGCGACCACCTCCAGATTCTCAAGTCGCCGGTGGCGCGTCGGTACTCCGGTGGCAAGGAGATTGGCGCGGCGTGTGGCACGCTGGCGGCCACGCAGTATGGCGGCACGGTGATGCCGCGGCCCGCCGAGGCGCCTCCGTCCACGACGCCATGACGCGGGCCCCGCGTGGGCCCCGGGGATGTTCACCGCTGGCGGGGCCAGGGCGGAAGCACCTTTCGCGTTGGCGGCTTCCGACTTAAATCCGACGGGGCACGACTCGCCGGAGGTCGCACGCTCGGATGGTGGAATTCATCGACCAGCTCATCTCGGCCCTGGGGCCCCTGGGTCTGCTCGTGCTGGGGCTGGCGGCGATGCTGGAGTACGTCGTGCCGCCCTTTCCCGGAGACACCATCACCCTGCTGGGGGGCGTGTACGCGGTGCGTGGTTCGCAGCCGTGGATGCTCGTCTTCCTGGTGGTGACGGTGGGCAGCGTGGTGGGCGCGGCCATCAACTACGCGGTGGGGCACTGGCTGGCGAAGCGCTTCGACGCCCACCCCGAGCGCAGCTTCTTGGGCATCACCCATGCGCGGCTGGAACAGGTTCAAGCGCGCATGCGCGTGAATGGGCCGTGGTTGCTGCTGGTGAATCGTTTCCTGCCGGGCATCCGGGGCCTCATCTTCGTCGCCGCGGGCGCCTCTCGCATGCCGCGCTTCAACGCGCTGGCGCTGGGCGCGGTGTCCGCCATGGCACATACCGGGCTGGTGCTGGGGCTGGGCGCGGCGGTGGGCGGCAATCTGGAGCGGCTGACGGCGCTCGTCACCCGGTACCAGTACGCGGTGGTGGGACTGGTCGTCATTGGCGCCATTGGCGTGGGCATCCGGATGTTGGCTCGGCGCCGTGCCCCCGCGCCGGGGCCTTGAGTTCGTCTCAGGACGGCGCCTTGGCGTTGCATTGCACGGGCGCGCGGCCCCGCGCTTGAGTCGCGGGCATGCATCCGCCGGCGCGTTCCTGGAGTCCATTGTGGGTGGCGCTCATGCTCGCCGTGGGCGGGTGCCAGTCGGGGGACTCCGGGACGGGAGGCTCGCGTCAGGGGTTCCGGCCCCGGGATGCGGTGGTGGACTTCGGCCGTGTGCTGGAGGGGACGCAGGCGCGCCGCGCGGTGACGGTGCTGGCCACGGGCCGTGTGGGCCTGACGGTGGCGGCATCCGTGGAGGCGCCCTTCGCCGTGGTGACGTCCGAGGTGAGCGTCGCTGGCGGCGGCGCGACCGAAGTGGAGGTCGTCTTCACCGCGGGGCATGGGCCGTCGGAAGGGACGCTGCTGCTGTCAGGCGCGGGGCTGACGGAGTCCGTTCGCCTCATGGGCCTGGGCATCCGGCCCACGCCGTGCCCGGAGCGTCCCTGCTTCGACTCCCGCTTCGACGTGGCATCGGGGACGTGCGTGGAGACGCCGCTGGAGGAAGGCGCCGCGTGCACGCCGGAGAGCCGCTGTCAGGTGGATGGCCGTTGCCAGGCGAGCGTCTGCGTGGGCCACCCGAGGACGTGTGACGACAACAACCCGTGCACGGTGGATGCGTGTTCGCCCACGCGGGGGTGTGTGACGTCGCGGGTGGCGTGCCCCGCGCCGGAGAACCCCTGCAAGGTGGGGCTGTGCGACCGGGACGAGGGCTGCACGGCGGTGGACGCCGACGACTTCAGTCCTTGCGGCCCGGCGGACTGTCAGAAGGCGCGTCTGTGCTTCAGCGGCGCGTGCCGGGAGGTGACGCCCCCCGAGGGCTTCGTCTGCGCGCCCGCTACCGCCTGCCAGGGAGAAGGGACGTGCCAGGGCGGCGTGTGTCAGCGGCCGGACCCTGTCGAGCTCGCGCCGGAGCTCAGCCTGGAGCTGGAAGGCGTGCCGGTGGCGGCGGACGGTGGGACGGTGTTGCTCGTCTCGGAGGACGCTCTCTACACCTCCGTGTGTGGCGGGGACGCGGGCTGCCAGTTGGTCGCGTACACGCGCTCTGGGCTGCTGCGGTACGCGTCTTCGTACCCGGATGGGGGCGCGCGGACGCTGCTGGCCGCGTCGGATGCGGGCGTGGTGGTCCATGCGCCAGAGGGGCTCGAGGCCTATGCGCCGCGCGGCTCCGGTGCGCGTCTGTGGCAGGCGTCGTGGGCGTCGCTGGGGGCGGGCGAGGGCCTTCCGCTAGGAGCCGCCGCCGCGAGCCACATCGCACTCACGCACGAGGAGGACATCCTCGCGTACGTCGCGTGGCGGGCCGTGCCGGATGCCGGCGGCGTGGATGATGGCGGCACCTCGCCCGAAGCCGCGAGGCTCGTCTGGCTGTCGGGTCGCGAGGACGCGGGCACGTTGGTGGGCGCGTCAGAGGTCGAAGCCTGGCGAGGTGAGGCGCGGCTGGGGCTGGACGTGCTGGGGACGGCCTATCTCTACACGGTGGATGGACGGCTGGCGCGGGTGGAGGTGTCGCCAGGAGTGGCGGATGGCGGTGGGGGGGCGGCGTTGACGTTGAGCGCGCTGCTGGATGGCGGTGTTCCGGATGGAGGTGCGTCACTGGCCATCGCGGGTGGGCGGCTGCTGGTGGGAGCGCGAGCCTTTGTTCCGGAGGATGGCGGCGTGCCCGTCATGCTCTCGGAAGGGGGCGGTGGGGCCAGCGGGCGGGTGCCCATCGCGGAGCCGGCGCTCCTGTCCTCGGCTGGACAGCCTGGCCATCTCTTCGCGCGGGCATGTGCGCGCACGGACGGCGTTCCTTGCACGGCGCGGGAGGAGCGTGTCGTGCTTCGCGCCGTGGACCCGGAGTCCGGACACGTGGTGTGGGAGGTGGATGCGCTTCCGGATGAGGTGGCACCGGGCACGGTGTACGAAGCCGCGTTGCTTCAAGGGGGCGCGGTGGGGGTGCTCGCTGACGCCGAACTGCCGGAGGGCCCCCAGGCCTGGATACAGTTCTTTGCTCAAGGTGCCCGAGTCGGCAGCTGCCCGCTTCCCAGTCGCCCGCGGGTGGCGGGTGCCGCGTTCCTGGGGCAGCACCTGTATGTCGTCTTGAACCGCGATGGCGTGTGGCGGCTGGAGTCGTACGGCCTGGGGCGGGACTTCACGACGGAGGACCGCGGCTGGCCGCAGCGCCATGGCGGGCCCTCGCGGAGGAGAATCGAATCTCCGTGATGCCGGCGTCGCGCGCCACCCGTGCCTTGGGCTGTCTCAGGTGGCGGCGTTCGGGTCGACCCAGAGGTCGTCGAAGCGCACCTGGGGCGGCGTCTGGTGCAGCCTCAGGCTTTGGACTGCGGGGGTCGCGGCCGCGTGGGCGCGGTCGTGGTACAGCGGGATGAGGGGGCAGTCTTCTTGGAAGAGCTGCTCCGCGCGCAGATAGAGCTGACGGCGCAGCTCCGGGTCGATGGAGACGCGGGCCTCGGCGGTGAGGCGGTCCAGCTCCGGGTTCCGGTAGCCCATGGGGAACACCGTCTGGGCGTTGGAGTGGAGGAGGAAGTGCAGGAAGGTGTCCGGGTCCGGGTAGTCGGCCAGCCAGCGGCTGCGGAAGGCGGGGAGGCGGCCCTCGGTCACCTGGGTCGTGTATTCCTCGAGCGACATCTCCACGTAGCGCAGCTCCAGCAGCCCGGCCTGGAGCAGGGGGCGGAAGAGCACCGCGTCCTCCGCGGAGTGGTCATTGCCGGTGGGACGGTGGAGCGTCAGCCGCAGCCTGCGCAGGCCTGCCTCTCGCAGCAACCGCTCGGCGAGGGCCACGTCCGGGACGGGGGCGGGGCCCATGTCCGCGTCATCCAGCAGCTCGGGTGGGGTCAGTGAGCGAGCCACGCGCGCGCCGGGGTGGAATTGGCTCACCATGGCCGGGATGTCCATGCCCGCGCGGAGTGCGCGCCGGACTCTCACGTCGTCGAAGGGCGCCTCCCGGTGGTTGAGCACCACGAAGGCCGTGGAGGGCGTGGTGCTCGCGGCGAGCTGGAAGGCCTCCAGGCCGGGCAGCTCCACATGCTCCGTGTCGAGGAACGACACCAGGTCCACCGCCCCCTGGCGCAGCAGCGTCACCGCTTCCTTGCGAGAACCGGCGAGCAGGAACTCCAGCCGGTCCACCATCGGTACGCCCGGGCGCCAGTAGGAGGGGTTTCGCTCCAGCACCACGTGCTCGGGTTCCAGGGCGAGGAGCCGGAACGGCCCGGTGCCCACCAGCCGCCCGTTGGCGTCCGTCCGGGCCACCGCGGTGGCGGTGAGCGCCATCAACTGGAGGAAGAACGCCTTGGGCTCGCGGAGGCGAATCTCCAGCGTGTGGTCGTCCAGCACCTCCAGGCCGGACACGTCACGCGCCATGCCAGCGGCGTACTCCGGCGCGCCCTCCACGTCCTCCAAGAGGCTCCGGTCGGGCGAGCGGAGCGCCGGGTCCAGCAGCCGCTCCAGGTGGCGCTTCACGTCGCTCGCCGTCAGCAGCGTGCCGTCGTGGAAGGCGACGCCACGGCGCAGATAGAAGCGGTAGCGGCGCGCGGAAGGGTCTGCGTCCCAGCGCTCGGCCAGGTCGGGCTCCAGCCCGCCGTCCTCTCTGCGCACCAGCGTGGAGAACACGCACGCGGTGAGCTCGGAGACCTGGTTCTCCACGCTGAAGAGCGGGTCCACCGCCTGGCGGTTCCGCAGCGACGCGGCCTGGTGCATGCCCACGCGCAGCGTCCCGCCGGAGTGGGGCGTGGGGAGCTTGAAGTGGTACACTTCCGCTTCCAGGCCCTCGGCTTCGTGGCCCAGCTGGTCCACCGTTCGCGTCAGCCCGTCGCCGATGCGGATGACCCGGCGAGCGTCCTCGCGCACCTGGGCGACTTCCTCGCGGATGGAGGCGTCGGCCTTGGTGAGCACCACGTTGGCGGAGCGCAGCTCCTCCAAGGCGGCGCTCAGCCGCACCACCGACTCGGAGAGGTCACGCCCGGTGCGCGCCTGGGCCTCCGCCTTCTGTGAGGCGCCCTGGCCCACGCGGGCCATCTCCTGCGTCTGGCGCAGCAGCTCGCGCGCGTGGCCGGACTGTTCGATGGCCATGCGCGTGACGTTCTCCACCCGCAGGGCCACGCGGCGGCTGGCCTCCACGACCGTGGCACCCTGCGCCTCCAGCCGTTGCGTCTCCGCCACCGTGGCTTCAACGGCGGTGAAGGTGCGCTGGGTGATGGTGCGAATCTCCACCAGGGCCTCGGCGGCGCGGTCGCCCAGGGCCACACCGGCGGTGGCTCGCTCGCGGCCTTCCTGCACCAGCGCCGCCGCCGTCTGTACGGCGTCGCGCACGCCCGCCACCATGGCGCCGATTTCGCGGGTGGATCGCGTGGTGCGCTCGGCCAGGTTGCGAATCTCGTTGGCCACCACGCCGAAGGGGCGCCCCTGCACGCCCGCCTGGGCGGCGATGATGGCGGCATTGAGGGCCAGCAGGTTGGTCTGGTCCGCGATCTCCTGGATGACGTCGACGATGCGGCCGATTTCCGTCGAGCGCGTGCCCAGCATCTCCATCAGCTCGGCGGCCTTCCGGACCGTCTCCTCCACCCGGTACATGCCCTTGACGCTGTCGCCTACCAGCACCTCGCCGCGCTCGGCGGTGGCCGTCACGGCGATGGCCAGCTGGTTCGTCTCATTGGCACGGCGGCGCACGGAATCGATGCCGCCTTCCACGGCGGCGACGAAGTCCTCGGCCTCGCTGGCGAAGCGGCCCAGCTCGTCACCGGACGCGGCGATGTTGGCCATCCGTTCGGCCATGGCCTGCATCAGCGACGTGGTGTTGTGGGCGAAGGTGTTGACCTGGGCCAGCGAGTCCACCACCTGCTCCAGCCGCTCCGTCATCTCCAGCAGCGCGCCGGTGGTGTCGACGGCGAAGACCTCCAGTTGGTGCACCCGCTTGCCTGCCACCTGGAGGCTGCCGCCCATGCCGCTGACGGCCTCCAGCGTGCGCTCCACCGCGCCGCCCTGCCGCCGCGCGGCCTCCAGCAGCATCCGGGCCTGCCCGCTCACGTCCGTGCTGGTGCGGTGCAGGTTGGCCGTCACCCGCTGCACCTGCGCCAGGGCGCGCCGCAGGGACAGGATGAGGCGGCGCACGTCCTCGTGGCCTTCATAGCGCGGCCCCACCGTGGTGGTGAGGTCGCCCTCCGCCAGCCGCGCCATCACCTGCCGGCGCACCCGCCGCCGCTGGGCCGCCCAGCGGAACCACGCGAGGTATCCCCCCGCGAGATAGAGCGCGGGCGTGGCGAGCAGCACCACCGCCCAGGTGGCATTCGGAAGCGGCGCCCCGGACACGGCTCGCAGCATCCCCCCCAGGAGGAGCGCGGAGACCAGCCCTGCCGCCAGGCCGAACGTGAACAGGTACCGTTTGGCGCCCATGAAGGAGTGGAACGCTACTCCGCCTTCTCGCGCCGGTCCTCAAAACGCCGCACACTGGGGCCGTGGCCACCCTGCTTGCCCTGCTGCTGCTGACGCTCCCGGTAAAGCCAGAGAATCCTGGTAGCGTTGGCGCGCCACCCGCGCCCCAGGTGGATTCCACGCGTTACGTCTTCGCCTGGCGCGGCGTGCCGGTCGGCACGGTGACGCTGAAGCTGGAGCCGGGCCGTTTTACCTACGTCAGCCAGCACCTGCACACCCGCGCCGGAAAGGCGGGAGCGCGCCGCCGGGAGCAGTCCCTGGAGGTGGATGCGCAGGGGCTGGTGCGTGGCTCGCCGGCGGTGCCGCAGGCGCTGTGGCTCTGGAAGGGCGTGCCCGCCGTGGGGTGTGTCGTGGGGCGGGAGGAGCTGACGGGCCGCGAGGGCCCGCACTGCGTCACCCGGGTGGAGGACCGGCGCGTGGAGGGAACGTTGTTGGGGACGGCCTTCCAGGCCCGCTATGGGGCGGATGGCCGGATGGAGGCGCTGGAGGTGGGCGACTCGCGCTTCACCGTGGCCGCGCCAGGGGAGCGGCTGCGCGCGCCTCCCGAGCTCTTCGCGGACGGACTGCCCGTGGAGGGGGCCCGGGGCGCGCTGTCGCTGGAGCCGCCGCTCGCCGTTCCCGCGCGGCTCGCGGGGCTGACGCCGTGGAAGGCGGCGGCGGCGCGGGCGCTGGCGGCCGAGGTCCACGCGGCCTTCCCGGAGAAGACGCCCGGTGGCGCGGACTGGAGCGAGGACGGCGAGGGCGAGGCGGGAGGGTGCCTGGCGCACGCGCTGCGCTTCGCGGCGGGGGCCCGTGCTCGGGGCGTGAAGGTGGCGCTGGTGCACGGGCTGCTGGTGGTGGACGGCGGGCCGGCGCGCCCCCACGCCTGGGTGCGCGTGGCGCTGGCAAAGGGCGGGACGTTGGATTTGGACCCGACGTCCCTGGACGAGGTGTCACCGCAGACGCACCTGCCCATCGCCCTGGCGGAGGCGCAGGGCCCCGCGCTGGAGGCGGGGGCGCGCTGGCTGTCGCTGCTGCGCGGGGCGCACCGGGTGGTGCGCCGGCCGTGAGGCAGCAGGTTACTCGAAGGGGATGATGGACACCTTCGCGCCGGCCTGGATGTCCAGGACCTCCTTGGCTCGTGCGGGCAGGAAGGCCTGGGTGTTCTCCAGCCGGGCCTGGCAGCGCACGGCGCGGAAGCGGTTGCGGCCGGAGTCGCTCTCCGCCGCGACGAGGACGTCATCCCCCTCCAGGTCGAAGTCCTCCTCCGCCACCTTGAGCGTGCGGAACTTGCGCACGAGGGAGATGTCGGCGGTGTTGGCCTCGAAGTGGGGACCGCCGTCGAACGGGTCGATGCGCTCCATGTACTTGAAGCCGATGCGCTCCAGCATGCGCTGCACGCCGCGCGTCTGCGGGCCGACCTCGCCCAGGACCTTCTGCACGCGCGCGGGGAAGAGCGACGCGTAGATGTCCGAGGCGGGGAAGAGCTCCTTGATGAACTCCTTGTTCTGCCGGCTGAGGCGGTCCGCCTCCTGGTAGGTGAGGCCGGTGAACTTCTTGCCGCAGGCCTCCCACAAGAGGCTGCGGCCGTCCGGAAGCAGGGGCGGCAGCAACTCCGCCAGCACGCGAGGGCGGAAGAGCCGCCGGTGCATGGCGATGAAGAGGAAGCGCCCGTAGGACAGCTGCTTGCCGGGCTTGTCCGGCGTGGCGCGGTAGGGCGGGTCCACGACGAGGCCGCCCACCTCGGTGGGGCCCTCGTAGTTGTAGGCGATGGAGAGGACCTTGTGGCGAAGGTGACGGGAGAGGGACGCGGAGTAGTGCTCGCGCTCGCTCACCTCGTAATAGATGTGCGGAGCCTCATAGGTGCCGTGCTGCGCGATGATCATCGACGTGCCGATGATGAGGCTGTTTCGCACGTCCTCCAGCACGAAGAGGTACTCGCGCTCGAAGGGGTTCTTCACCTTGCCCGCGAAGCTCTTCACCGACGTGTCCACGATGGCCGACAGCGTTTCCTCGTTGTTCGGCAGGTTCACCGTGTTCAGCACGGCCGCGAGCCTTTTGAGCCCGGGCAGGTCGGTCTTCTGGACGTCACGCAGGACAAGCATGGGGACACTCGGGGCGCCCCCGGAACGGAGCGCCGGAAAGTGCGGACTATACCCCACACCTGCCGCCCGTCAGCTTGAAGGTTGACCGGCGTGTTGATGACGCGACGTGTTGCTGTCGGCTTGCCAGGACGCCCGGAGTGTGTCAGCCGCCCTGCGCTCGACGTGAAACATGGCGTGAAACATTCAAGGCCTTGCATGCCCGCCTGCCCACTTGCCGGCCCAGCGGGAAGGATTTCGCGGGGGAATGAAGCAGTGAATGGTTTGCGATACCGTGTGCCGGTTGTTGCATTCCAAACCTTTGCGAGGACGTGTTTTGAGAGCCTTTATCCCCGGATGGCTTGTGATGTGGTGCGTCCCCGGGCTCGCCATGGCAGGCGTCGTGTGGCGGGGGGACTTCGAGACGGGGGACCGCTCGCAGTACTCCCGCGCGCAGATGGTGAACGCGGACCGGCTGCAGGTGGTGACGTCACCCGTGGCCGAGGGCAAATACGCGCTGAAGGCGACGGTGCATCAGGGCGACGACCCCATCAACGCCAGCGGGAATCGCAACGAGCTGGTCTACCTCAGCAACGAACCGGTGGGCTCGGAGTACTACTACCGCTGGAAGGTGATGTTCGCGAACGACTTCCCCAGCGTGGACACCTGGCAGCTCTTCACCCAGTGGCACCACGACGGCTGCTGTGGTTCGCCGCCGGTGGAGTTCTACGTGAAGGGGGAGGAAATCCGGCTGTCGCTCCCCGGCACCAACGAGATTCCGTGGCGCACGAAGCTCACCCGAGGCGTGTGGCACGAGTTCATCCTGCACGCGAAGTGGTCGGCCGACCCGAAGGTGGGCTTCGTCGAGCTGTGGCACAACAAGAAGTTGGTGCTGCCCAAGCGCGGCGCGATGACGATGTTCTCGGGGCAGCGCAACTACCTGAAGCTCGGGCTCTACCGGAGTGACACCGTGAAGCCGGTGGGCGTCGTCTACCACGACGGCTTCATCCAGGCGACGGCGCTGTCGGACGTGCTGGAGGAGCAGCCGGAGCCGCCACCCATGGACGCGGGGACGCCGATGGACGCCGGCTCGCCCATGGACGCTGGCTCACCGGTGGACGCCGGCTCGCCCGAGGACGCGGGCAGCGTGGACCCGGGCCCCGTGGACGCGGGTGGGGCCGAGGAGCCGGGGCCGCAGCCGGAGGCGGACGCGGGGACGCCAGCCTGGGACGCGGGCACGGAGCCTGGGCCGAACGTGCCCCCGCCCGGAGGCATCTCCTCGGATGAGGGCGCCGCGGCACAGTCGGGGTGCAGCAGCACCGGTGGCTCCGCGGCGGCCTTCGCGCTGCTGGGGCTGATGGGGCTGGCCGGCTACCGCCGCCGCAAGGGCTGAGCCTCCCGGGGCGCGCGGGCCCCCGGGCTCGCGCGCCATCGTGGGGAAAAGTGAGGGATGCGGCGCGCTCCACGTGTCCGGAGCGCTCGCACCCACGGGCGAGGTCGGCTCGCCCGGGAAGGTCCGTCCGGCTCCGAAGCGGTGCGCCGCTCTCGTTCGAGCCATGAACCCGACGTGATACGTCTCATGCCCCGTCGTATCGAAGCCGAGGCGGCCGGTGGAGCGCTACTCCAGGCGTGAACTCCAGCCTCATTCCTGACGGACTCAGAGTGTGCCTGACGTGTCAGCAGCGCTCCGTGCCGCTCCTCTGCTCGTGAGCCGCAAGGCCAATGACCTGACAGGTCTGAAAGGGGCCTGCCGGGTGCGGACTCGCCCGTCACGGGCCGCGTCGTGGCGCTCCCTGGCCTCGCTATGGGAGGTGGCGACCTGATGCGGCGGGTCCAGGTATCCACACGATTCCATGTGCTGCGGCTGGAATGGAGGTGGATTGCGTCTGGGATTGGGGTGGACTCAAGCGTTCGGGGGCAATGAATTGCATGGAAGTGGTTGGCGTTCCGGCGGTTGGAGCTGACGCGTCAGTCGCAAGGTGCAATTCCAGGCTCGATGCGAGCTTCAGAGGAAGCAGGGGCAGGGCAATCGATGGCATGTGCGTTGCTTTGGTGAGTGTCAGGCGGGATGAACTCCTTGCCGTGAACCCGATGTGAGGGTTCAGCAGCGACATACATCAACCACACGAAGGGATTGGTGCGACATGCTGAAGATCAGCTTCCTGATTGATTCCAACTCGCTTCCCAAGGGAGGGGCCTCCATCGGTGCCGCGGTCGCGATTAAGCATCCGACGTTCCTCCTGAACGACAAGACCCATCCCCATCAAGATGACCCCGACTACGCGGTGCCCGTCCCGAGTGGGGAGAACGTCCGCATCTACATCCAAGAGTCGAATTACGGCTCGACCGGGGGGATCGCGCCCAATGGCATCATCGTGCGCAGGTTCAACGATGTTCCGCTCACGGACGCCATCATGAATGACGCCAGGCAGCGGCCCATCGACATCCCCAACTTCGATTTGGATCTGGGCCCCATTCCGGACTTCATTGGTTACAACACCGAGGAAACCCCGAAGTGGACCCAGACGCCTCCCTCCTGGGCCTGGCCCAACATGCCGCTGATTGACCAGGAGCTCCGGGCGGGCTGGACGCCCACCTTCGTTCCGTACGTCACGTTCAATGCCAGCAAGCTCGTGAGCGGTCTGCTCGAGTACGGAGTGGTGTTCGCGCTGACGAGGGACGGGGCGAACGTCCAGTACTTCTACTTCGACCCCTTCCTCAAGATCGGTTAGTCGAGCTGATGCTCCCTTCAGCGCACGCGCTGCCCGCGCAAGCCGGCTGCTGTTGATGAGGCTGGGCTTGCACGACGCCGCGCAGAAAGCCACCGCTGCCGTCCGGGCCTCGATGGAACCCGGGCGGCCAGCGGTGGCCCCGCGCCGTCTGATGGCGCGGGCGCTCGAGTGGCGGCCGCATGCCTCGTTCCTCTCCGGCCCGGCGTCAGTGCCCTCGCAGGGGATTGATGCCGCTTCGCCATGGCGTGCGGGCCAGGCAATATCGGGGTTTCCGGTGCGTAGTTCGAGCAGGTCCGCCCCTGGGGAACGCCCATGCGACACAGTCTCTACCTCCCGCTCTGTACCTTGCTGGCCTGTGCCCACACGCAACCCGTGGCCGCGCCCGCTTCGTCTCCAGTCCCTGCCGTGCAGCCGGCGCCAGCAGACCCCGAGTCCCAGCTCCGCGAGGCGTTGCAGCGGGCTGGCAGGGCGATGGAGGCCGGGCGCTTCGATGCCGCGCTCTCGGAGATGCAGCGGCTGTGGGAGGGGGGCCGCCAGACGGACGAAGTGGCATGGCTCGCCGCCTACGCCTCGCTGGGTACAGGCGACGACGCCGCGGCCTTCCAGTGGCTGGAGCGCGCCGTCGAGCGGGGGATGGGCTCGCCGGGCGACCTGCTGCACGACAAGTCCCTGGAGCCGTTGCGGCGGATGCCGGGCTACGACGGGCTGGTGGCGCGGGCGCGAGAGAACGCGCTGAAGGCGCGCGCCGAGGGCAACGTCGGGGCGGGGTTGGAGAAGGCGACGCCCGCGGAGGCGGGGCTGTCGGAGCCGGCGCTCGCGGCCTTCGTGAAGGCGGCCGAAGAATCGGGCTCGTCGGCCCTGGTGGTGCTCCGCCACGGCAAGCTGGTAGGGGAGTGGTACTTCGGCGGCGAGACGCAGCGCATCGAGTCCATGTCCGCCACCAAGGGCGTGGTGGCGCTGGCCATCGGACTGCTCATCGACGAGGGCCGCATTCCCTCCGTCGACGCGCCTGTCTCCACCTTCTTCCCGGAGTGGAAGGACGGCCTCAAGGGGAAGGTCACGCTTCGGCACCTGCTCAGCCACACCTCGGGGCTGGCCGCGAACGCCAGCGCGATGGACATCTACGAGTCGCGAGACTTCGTCCGCTACGCGCTGGACAGCCACGTGGTGGACGTGCCGGGCAGCCGGTTCTTCTACAACAACAAGGCCACCAACCTGCTGGCGGGCGTGGTGGAGCGCGCCTCGGGCGAGAAGCTGGACGCCTTTCTCATGCGGCGCCTCTTCGAGCCGCTCGGCATCCGTGACGTGTTCTGGCAGAAGGACCCGTCCGGCAATCCGCTGGGCATGTCCGGCCTGCGCCTGCACCCCGTGGACTTCGCCAAGGTGGGCCAGTTGATGCTCCAGCGGGGCGTCTGGCAGGGGCAGCGCATCCTGAGCGAGGCCTGGATTCAGGAATCCACCGCCGCGCCATCTCAGGCCCACACCCCCACGGCGGGCTTGTTGTGGTGGCTCGTTTACGACAAGGCGTTCCGCGTGCTGGGGCAGGACATGGTGAACGAGGCGCGTCGCAACGGCATGCCGGAGGCGTCGCTGTCCCGCCTGCGGGACGTGGTGGACAAGCCGATTCCCTCCGGCGACTTCATGCAGGTGCTCTCCGAGCGGCTGGGCGGGATGAAGGGCGTCATGGCGTTCATGGAGAAGAGCGCCCGCATCCCGCTGCGCACGCACGTGGAGGGCGCGCCCCGGGGTTACTCCGCGCGAGGCTCCTTCGGGCAGCTCCTGCTGGTGGTGCCAGCGCAGGACCTGGTGGTGGTGCGCATGGCTGTGCCGGACGGGCGGGTTCCTCCAGACGTCATGGAGTTCCCTGCATTCAACACGCTGGCCCTCTCACTGGTGCCTTCTCCCTGACTGGCCAAGGGCGCACGCGGCGGGCCCGGCTGCCTGCGCCGCCGGCCCTGTGGCATAAAGCGCTTCCAGCATGCAGCCATCTCGCCGTGTTTCGCTCGTCCTGAGCTACCAGTACCCGGGTAAGTACGCCTTCACCGTGCTTGCGGGCGCCGTGGAGTCGGACCCGGCGCTGGCGGACGTGACGCTGCACTTTCCGCGCAGCCGCGAGACGCTGCTGGACACGATTCGCGAGCGCGTGGACGCCGGAGACACGGTGGTGGCGGCGTGGTCTTTCTACTCGGCCAGCTTCGCCCCGGCGGCGGAGGAGCTGGCGTGGGTGCGTGAGCGGCTGGAGGGACGGGACGTGCTGTGCATCGCCGGCGGCGTGCACGCCACGGCGGAGACGCTCCAGACGCTTCAGGCGGGCTTCGACCTGGTGGCGGTGGGCGAGGGTGAGTACTCCCTGCGCGCCTTGCTCGGCCGGGTGCTGCGCGGCGAGGAGCCGCGTGAGACGCACGGCGTCGCGTATCTGAAGGACGGGAAGCTGGTGCAGCACGGCCGAGGGGAGGGCGTGCAACTGGACGACTTCCCGCCCTTCGCGGCGCGCAACGGGCAGTACGGCGCCATCGAGATTACGCGCGGCTGCATCTACGCGTGTCGCTTCTGCCAGACGCCGTTCATGAGCAAGGCGCGCTTCCGCCACCGCTCCGTGGCCAACGTGGCGCACTGGGCGCGGGAGCTGCGGCGCTCGGGGCGGAGAGACATCCGCTTCATCACGCCCACCTCCATGTCCTACGGAACCGCAGACGAGTCGGTGAATCTGGACGCGGTGGAGGCCCTGCTCGCCGCGGTGAAGGAGGCCATGGCGCCCGATGGGCGCGTCTACTACGGCACCTTCCCTTCGGAGGTCCGCCCCGAGCACGTCACGCCCGAGGCGCTGGCGCTGCTCAAGCGCTACGTCCACAACGACAACCTCATCATCGGCGGCCAGTCCGGCTCCGAGCGCATCCTCCAGAGCACCCGCCGGGGGCACGACGTGGAGACGGTGGTGCGCGCCACGCGCATCGCGGTGGAGTGTGGCTTCGTGCCCAACGTGGACTTCATCCTCGGGCTTCCCGGCGAGGAGCCCGCGGACGTGGATGCCACGGTGGCGCTGATGGAGAAGTTGGCGGGCCTGGGCGCGCGCGTGCATGGGCATACATTCATGCCGCTGCCGGGGACGCCCTTCCGTGATGCGCCGCCCGGGTCGGTGGATGAGGCGACACAGCGCAAGCTGGACCGGCTGGCCTCGCAGGGGCGCCTGTATGGGCACTGGAAGCAGCAGGTCGCGCTCGCCGAGGGCATTGCCTCACGCCGCCGCCCGCGAGCGGGGTAAGGGCCGCGCGGAACGGGCAAGACAGACCTGAAGTCTAGGATTCGCGGAATGCGAACCTGTCTGCTCAGAATGCTCCCGGTGCTCGCTGTGCTTTGGCTGGGGTGTTCCACCTCGGTCAAGCCGCCCATGCAGCAGGCCTGGGATGACGCGGAACTGGAGTGCTGGACTCCGCACGAGGACCAGTGTGTGTCCTTGCTGTGTCTGGGCGACGCGTGTGGGTTCTACCGTTGCGCGGACCTGCCGGGGGAGGTGGAGCTGGCGCGCTTTCCGCCTGCCCGTCCACCCGTGGCTGCCGCGGCGCCTGGCCGAGGTCCCCGGCGAAACTGGGGCCTCGGCCAGCAGTTGCCCCGGGGCGCTGTCATGGTGTTCCCCAGTTGGGGTGGTGCGCCTGGGCGAGTCATCCCGCCGTCACATCGGCTGCCGCCCGGACGCTGGGAGAAGCACCACATCTTTCCCCAGGCACCAGAGCTTGCCCAATGGTTCACGCAGCGGGGCGTCAAGATTCACGACTACACGATGCCGATACCGCGAGAGCTCCATCGACGCATTCACGGTGGTGCGGGAGCCGGTGGTGCGTGGAACGAAGCCTGGCGCGCGTACATGCGGCGGAACAGTGGGGCGAGCCCTGAAGAGATTTTCAAACACGCCGGAGAGTTGATCTACCGCTTCGAGCTGCTTGGTGGGCCGATTCGCCCGTACTATTCCAGGCCCGGAACATGACCCTTCGTGTGTTTGAACTCTCCCAGGACAGCGCGATGTGGCCCCGAATCAACGGGAGCTTCAACGCCGCGCACAAGTGGGGACTGCCTGGGCTGGCGGGGTGTCCTGGCTGTGGGGTGACCTGGGCCTCCTCGGGCCATCAGTACCCCGCTGTCGATTTGTCGAACCTGCCTGCGCAGTGCGAATTCCTGAAGGCCCGGCCCGAGCCATTCGAGGAGTTCGCGAGGCTGCGTGAGTTGGTCCGCCCCTTGGCTCCGCCAGGCGCGCTGCTGCCTCCAGGGACATTGTTCGGCCCGCTGGTTGGAACTGCCTCGGGACGATTCGCCGACTTCGAAACGCAGGGGAGCATGTTGCTGGTGGTTCGCCGGGAAGCGCTGGAACGGCTCCAGGTGGAAGGTGTGCGTGGCCTCGTGGGCTGCAAGACGGAGCTGCGCTTTCGGCAGAAGGACCCGCCGGAGCTCTTGGAGCTTCAGCTCGAACCTCGAGGACACCTGCACCCGGACTGCTATCCGCCGGAGCTGCCTCCACCGTGTGACACCTGTGGCCGATTCAAACTCACGCTGCCAGACGACCCCATCCTCGACGCCGCCACGCTGCCCACGGACCGCGATGTCTTCCGCGTGGGCAACTTCGCGACCGTGATGGTGGGCACCGAGCGCTTCAAGGATGCGGTGCAGCGCCTGGGCCTGGAGGGCATCACCTTCCGCGAGCTCCCCACCCGTTAGCGCCCGGGCCTTCACTTCCACGGGCCTCCGCTCCGCCAGGCGCTTAGGATGGGGGCGCGATGTCCACCGACCAGGCACCTCCCTACTGGCTCCTCATCTCCGTCCTCTTCAGCAACCAGCCGCTGTCGCCCTCGCTGGCGATGACGCTGCACCAGGTGGCCTATGAGCTCCACCAGCGCGGTGAGGGCGCCAAGGAAGTGGCCGGGGACATGGTGAGCGGCCGGGTGGTGAACCTCCGCAAGGACGTGTCCTTCGGCGGCATCGCCGGGCCGGCCTTCGAGGCGGAGATCGAGACCGAGCGGGGCTCCGGCGTCGTCCGCTTCGTCCTCACCCGGCAGGGGCTGGAGATGATGAAGCAGCAGCCCGCCGAGCCGCCCCGGCCCAAGTACCTCAACTGAGCCAGCGCGGGCCCGCCCGCCTGTCCGCCCCCTGCTCGCGGACAGTGGGCGTCTCTATCTTGGAGACATGGACCCCAAGGACTACCTCAAGCGCGGCGCGGGCATCCCGCTGGATCCGAAGAAGCAGAAGGACCCCGAGGAAGACGGCGAGCGCGTCCCCGCCGAGGGGCGCGCCGAGTTCCTCAACGACGTCTCCGAGCACAACGGCGGTCAGCGCACCGACGTCGACTTACCGTGGCGCAAGGGCCCCGAACTGCAACGAGGCCAGCGCGACGCCTACAACGCGGAGAGCGACAAGAAGAAGGGCTGAGCCCCACCGCGATTACTCGCGGTCCAGGTCCACCTTCATCTTGTTGCCCATGTGCAGGATGGAGTTCGACAGCGTCGCGGCGGACATCTCCGCCAGCTCCATCAGGACCTGCTCCTGCTGCGCCTGCTCCGAGCCAGCCGGGGCCTGGGACACCGGGCCCCGCGAGCCGTCCTCGGAGATGGGCCCGCGGCCCACGGCGGACAGGTAGGAGTTCAGGAGGCCGTTGTTCGGCGAGCTGCCCACCGAGGCGAGCGCCGAGGCGACCACCGCGCCCCCCGACACCATCAGCGGATCCCCAGGCCGGTTGGCCGGGGCCATCGGGTTCACCAGCGCGCCAAAGCTCGTGCTCGCGGCGCGGGCCTGCGCCTGCGTGGTGGCGGGCTGAATCATCGGACCGGTGAAGGAGTTGATGCGGGTCATGGCGCCTCCGTCTCGGCCCGGGACGCGCACCACGCACGTGTCGGACCTCTCGAAACCCCATTATCGCCCGGCCGCCGGCGAAGTTGCGCGAAAGGCCGAAAACGTCCGAAGGCCGCGGACTTACGGGCGTGCTCCCCGTCAGCCGCGGCCTTCCTGGGACTTCAGGAGGCGCCGTTGCCTAGAACTGGTGGGCCTCGGTGGACTCCGTCAGGGCGAGCGTGCTGGCGTTGCCGCCGCAGATGGCCTCGGCCACCTGGTCGAAGTAGCCGGTGCCCACCTCGCGCTGGTGGCGGGTGGCGGTGTAGCCGTCCTTCTCCGCGGCGAACTCGGCCTGCTGCAGCTCGCTGTAGGCCGCCATGCCGCGGTCCTTGTACTTCCGCGCCAGCTCGTACATCCCGAAGTTGAGCGCGTGGAAGCCAGCCAGGGTGACGAACTGGAACTTGTAGCCCATGGCGCCCAGCTCACGCTGGAACCTGGCGATGGTGGCGTCGTCCAGGTTCTTCTTCCAGTTGAAGGACGGCGAGCAGTTGTAGGCCAAGAGCTTGTTCGGGTACTTGGCGCGGATGCTCTCGGCGAACTTCTTCGCCTGGGCCAGGTCCGGGGTGCTCGTCTCGCACCACACCAGGTCCGCGTACGGCGCGTACGCCAGGCCGCGGGCAATGGCGCAGTCCAGGCCGCCGTTGAGGCGGTAGAAACCTTCGCCAGTGCGGCCGGCCTTCTTGTCGATGAAGGCGTGGTCGTACTCGTCCGCGTCGCTCATCAGCAGCTTGGCGCTGTCCGCGTCCGTGCGCGCCACCAGCAGGGTGGGCACGCCCATGACGTCCGCCGCGAGCCGGGCCGCGTTGAGGGTGCGGATGAAGTGGCTGGTGGGCACCAGCACCTTGCCGCCCATGTGGCCGCACTTCTTCTCGCTGGCCAGCTGGTCCTCGAAGTGCACGCCCGCGGCGCCCGCTTCAATCATGCCCTTCATCAGCTCGAAGGCGTTGAGCGGACCCCCGAAGCCGGCCTCGGCGTCGGCGATGATGGGCGCGAACCAGTAGCGGTCCTTGCGGCCCTCCGCGTGGTCAATCTGGTCCGCGCGGCGCAGGGCGTTGTTGATCTTGCGGACCACGGTGGGGACGCTGTCCACCGGGTAGAGGCTCTGGTCCGGGTACATCTGCCCCGCGGAGTTCGCGTCCGCCGCCACCTGCCAGCCGGACAGGTAGATGGCCTTCAGGCCCGCTCGCACCATCTGCACCGCCTGGTTGCCGGTGAGCGAGCCGAGCGCGTTGACGTAGTCCTCCGTGTGGAGCAGCTCCCAGAGCTTCTTCGCGCCCAGCTCCGCCAGCGTGTGGCTGACGGTGATGGAGCCGCGGAGCTTCTCCACGTCCTTCGGGGTGTAGTTGCGCTGGATGCCCTCGAAACGCTGCGCGTGGAGCTTGGCGTGAGGGGAGGCATCGGCGGTCGTCGGAGTGGCGTCGTACATCGTGGGCTCCTCGCTACGGTAAAAGTGGTGGGTTGCTGCTGCGAAAGTGCGAAGGGTTCAGCGTTGGGCTTCCAGGGCGTCGTAGGCCGGCAGGGTGAGGAAGTCCTCGAAGGTGCTGGCGGTGGAGAGCTGCTCGAAGAGCACGCGCGCGCGCTCCAGGTGGGCGGCGCCGTAGCGCTCCTTGGCGCCTTCCTTCTCGAGGCGGCCCATCTCCTCGCCCAGCGCGTCGCGGAAGAGGGCGGGCGTCACCTTGCGGCCGTCCTCCAGGGTGGCGCCGTGGTGGATCCACTGCCACACCTGGGCGCGTGAGATTTCGGCGGTGGCCGCGTCCTCCATCAGGTTGTAGAGCGGCACGCAGCCCAGGCCGCCCAGCCACGCGGCGGTGTACTGGATGCCCACGCGGATGTTGTGGCGCAGGCCTTCCTCGGTGCGCGTGCCGGACGGCACCTTGAGCAGCTCCGCCTCGCCAATCTTCACGTCCTCGCGCTTGTTGGAGAGCTGGTTGGGGCCCTTCATGTGCGAGTCGAAGATGTCGCGCGCGATTTCAACGAGGCCGGGGTGCGCCACCCACGTCCCGTCGTGGCCGTTCTTCACCTCGCGCAGCTTGTCCGCGCGGACCTTGTCCATGACGGCGTCGTTGGCCGCCGCGTCCCCCTTGATGGGGATGAAGGCCGCCATGCCGCCCATGGCGTGCACGTTGCGGCGGTGGCAGGTCTGGATGAGCAGCTGCGAGTAGGCGTTGAGGAACGCCTTGTCCATCGTCACCTGGCCGCGGTCGGGCAGCACCACGCGGGTGTCCGACTGGAGCGTCTTGATGAAGCTGAAGATGTAGTCCCAGCGGCCGCAGTTGAGGCCGGCGGAGTGCTCGCGCAGCTCGTAGAGGATTTCGTCCATCTCGAACGCGGCGGGCAGCGTCTCGATGAGGACGGTGGCCTTGATGGTGCCTCGCGGGATGCCCAGCTCCGCCTGGGCCAGGTGGAACACGTCGTTCCACAGCCGGGCCTCCAGGTGGCTCTGCATCTTCGGCAGGTAGAAGTAGGGGCCGGTGCCGCGCGCCAGCTGCTCCCGGGCGTTGTGGAAGAAGAAGAGCCCGAAGTCGAACAGCGAGCCGGAGATGGGCTTGCCGTCGATTTCGATGTGCCGCTCCGGCAGGTGCCAGCCGCGGGGGCGCACGAAGAGCACGGCGCGCTTCGGGTTGAGGGCGTAGTGCTTCCCGTTCTCCGCCGTGAAGGAGATGGTGCCGCGCACGGCGTCGCGCAGGTTGATTTGCCCGCGCACCACGTTGTCCCAGGTGGGGCTGTTGGCGTCCTCGAAGTCCGCCATGAAGACATTCGCCCCGGAGTTCAGCGCGTTGATGACCATCTTCCGGTCCACCGGGCCGGTGATCTCCACGCGGCGGTCCTGAAGGTCGGCGGGCAGGGGAGCCACCGTCCAGTCGCCCTCCCGGATGGCCTTCGTCTCCGGCAGGAAGTGGGGCCGCTCTCCCTTGCTCCAGGCCGCCTGCACCGTCTTGCGGCGCTCCAGCAGGGCCAGCCGCCGCTCGCCGAAGTTGCGGGCCAGCTTCGCCACGAATTCCAGGGCCTCGGGCGTGAGGACCTCGGCGTAGTCGGGGTGCCAGGTCCCCTTCACCACCACTCCCGGTCCGAACGCCGGGGGATTCACAGAGGGGGCTTGGTCCGACATCTGAGCTCCTTTGGCTAGGTGCGTTGTAAATCTGCTTCGACGGCTCGGAAAATGAGTCCTACGAGGGCAAAAGGGAAGTGCGGAGTGAATCTTTGCCTGCTTGCCTGTAACTGTGTCAACAGCCGGCGTGTTAAATCTGTAAATCAACAAATCGCCCCCGGGGCGTACGCAATGGGGTGCACCAGGGCGCGTAGGTAGGAATGAGGGCCACGGACGCCAAGTGGGAGCGGCCCCAGAAGGGAGATGTGATGGACGCCAAGAGACGCTGCGCCACCTGCACCGAGGAAGTGAGCCTGGAGGTCCGGAGGTGCCCGCGCTGCGGCGCGCGCACGGAGCCCATGCACCGGGGCGTGGATGGGCGGCTGCTGACCGGGGTGTGCGCGGCGCTGGGGCGGGAGCTGGGCGTGGACGCGGCGCTGATTCGCGTGGGCTTCGTGGTGGCGCTGGCGGTGTCCGGGGGCACCGCGCTGATGGTGTACCTGCTGCTGTGGGCCTTCACGCCGCCGTCGGCGACGGGCACCGCGCCCCTGCGGCGCACGTACAGCTGGCTGTCCGGTCTGGGCAATTCGGAGCGCGCGCCCCGCGTCGAGCGCCGGGTGTAGTGCTCAGCGTCCAACGGAGAAAATCACGCCGGAGCCCTGCCTGAGGGCTCCGGCCTGTTATTCGATGGGGCCACCTTTCTTTCCGAGGAGCCCCGCGCGTGAGCACGAAGAACGTCCGTACCGAGAAAGACACCTTCGGTCCCATCGACGTCCCCGCCGACCGGCTGTGGGGCGCGCAGACGCAGCGCAGCCTCCAGAACTTCGCCATCTCCACCGAGCGCATGCCGCTGGCCCTCATCCGCGCCCTGGTGCTGGTGAAGAAGGCCGCCGCGCGGGTGAACGTGGAGAACGGCTCGCTGGCGAAGGAGAAGGGCGAGGCCATCATCCAGGCCGCGGACGAGGTGCTGGCCGGCCAGCACGACGCGGAGTTCCCCTTGAGCGTCTGGCAGACGGGCAGCGGGACGCAGACGAACATGAACACGAACGAGGTGCTCGCCAACCGCGCCTCGGAGCTGCTGGGCGGCGAGCGCGGCGAGGGCCGCAAGGTCCACCCCAACGACGACGTCAACAAGGGGCAGAGCTCCAACGACGTCTTCCCCACCGCGATGAGCGTGGCCGCCGTGGCCGCCATCACCGAGCACGTGCTGCCGGAGCTGAAGGCGCTGCGCGACGTGCTCGCGCAGAAGGCCCGCGCCTTCCATGACGTGGTGAAGGTGGGCCGCACCCACTTGCAGGACGCCACGCCCCTGACGCTGGGGCAGGAGGTCAGCGGCTTCGTGGCGCAGCTGGACCACGCGAAGGGCCACCTGGAGCGCACCCTGCCTCACCTGTTGGAGCTGGCCCTGGGCGGCACGGCGGTGGGCACCGGCCTCAACGCCCCCAAGGGCTATGCCGAGCGGGTGGCGCAGGAGGTGGCCCAGCTCACCGGCCACCCCTTCGTCACCGCGCCCAACAAGTTCGAGGCGCTGGCCGCCAACGACGCGCTGGTGCAGGCGCACGGGGCGCTGAAGGGGCTGGCGGTGGTGCTCTTCAAGGTGGCCAACGACGTGCGCTGGCTGTCCTCGGGGCCGCGCTCGGGGCTGGCGGAAATCACCATCCCGGAGAACGAGCCGGGCAGCTCCATCATGCCGGGCAAGGTGAACCCCACCCAGAGTGAGGCGCTCACCATGCTGTGCGCCCAGGTGATGGGCAACGACGTCGCCGTCACCGTGGGCGGGGCGTCCGGCAACTTCCAGCTCAACGTCTTCAAGCCGCTCATCGCCCACAACCTGCTCCAGAGCTGCCGGTTGCTGGCGGACGGCATGCGCAGCTTCCGCCTGCACTGCGCGGTGGGCATCGAGCCCAACCGGCCCCGCATCCAGGAGAACCTGGAGCGCAGCCTGATGCTCGTCACGGCGCTCAACCCCCACATCGGCTACGACAACGCGGCGAAAATCGCCAAGACGGCCCACAGGGACGGCACGACGCTCAAGGAGACGGCCGTGGCGCTGGGGCTCGTCACACCCGAGCAGTTCGACCAGTGGGTCCGCCCGGAGGACATGACGGGCCACAAGGGGTAGGCCCCCAGGGGGGCAGGGGGGGCTCCGGCGTCGAAGCGTGGGGCAGCGTACGCTCCGGGAAGAAGGGACGGGCGCGGCGGCGGAAGGGCGATTAGGGTAGGGGCGTCATGAACGTCCCCTTCGTCATCGAGACCACGCACCGCGGCGAGCGGGCGTACGACCTGTACAGCCGGCTCCTCAAGGACCGCATCATCATGCTGGGCACGCCTGTCAATGACGACGTGGCCAACATCATCGTTGCCCAGCTCCTCTTCCTGGAGTCGGAGGACCCGGACAAGGGCATCAACCTCTACATCAACTCGCCGGGTGGCTCCGTGACGGCGGGCCTCGCCATCTACGACACCATGCAGTACGTGAAGTGTCCGGTGTCCACCATCTGCGTGGGGCAGGCGGCCTCCATGGGCGCGCTGCTGCTGCTGGCCGGGGCGAAGGGCAAGCGCTACGCCCTGCCCAACAGCCGCATCATGATTCACCAGCCGCTGGGCGGCGCGCAGGGCCAGGCCACGGACATCGACATCCAGGCCAAGGAAATCCTCCGCCTGCGCAGCTACATCAACGGCCTCATCGTGAAGCACACGGGGCACACCATCGAGCGCATCGAGAAGGACACCGAGCGCGACTACTTCATGAGCGCCGAGGACGCGCGGCAGTACGGCCTCATCGACGAGGTGGTGGAGAAGCAGCGCGCCATCGCCCCGACGCCCGCTCCGGCGAAGTAGGGCCCTTCCCGCCCCGGACGCATGCCGGGGCGGGGTGCTCCTCCCGGCGGGGGGCCACACGGGCGCCGCGCCGGACGCAGGCCCAGCACTGGACGTTTCCGGCTTCCCTGCCTGCAGGTGGCACGCGGCGTGCTCACCATGGGCATATGACGCCGATCCGATTTCGCATCGTCCCCCGGTTCCTCTTGCCCGGCGCCATCCTGGCCTCCATGGCCTGCGCGACGGGGCCCACCGGCCGCCCCCCCGCCCCTCCCAGCTCGGCCGCCGTGCAGACGGAGCTGGGAGCCCGGGACGTGGTCCAGGCCGGTGAGGAATACGCCCGCAACAACGCACTGGTGCTGGCCGAGACCGGGGAGGCGGTGGAGATCCGCCCCAACTTCTGGCGCATCCGCTTCGGCCTCGCGGACCAGCCCGGCCGCGTGCTGGAGATCGAGTTCGATGAGCTGGCGCGCAGGGTCATCAATGCCCGCGAGCTGGAGGTCATCCCAGAGAACCCGGGTGACACCGCCCTGGGTGGCAGCGGCTCCGTGCCGGCGGCGGGGCAGCCCCGAGGCCCCATTCCCTGAGCGTGGGCGTCGCCCCGCGCCCCGGTCCTCACGGGCGGCGCGGGGGCACCCTGTCCGCGTGCTTCACGGGGCGGGTGCGCGGGCTTCCTCGCAGAACAGCAGCTCCGCCCGGCCTCCCGTGCGTCCCACGAGCACGGCGACCTGTCCGTAGGCGCGGCCGAAGCGCCCGGCCTCCTCGCGGGGAAGCCCGGGGACGAAGAGGCTCTGCTCGCACCAACTGCCGTCATCCGCCTCGCCCAGCGCGGGGGCGGCCCCCCAACCCCCGGCGACGAGCTGCGCGACCATGCGCTCCTGTGCGCGGCGGTTCTCCTCGTCGCTCCGCCACCGCGAGCCGGGATTCCACGCCGTCAGGAAGGCCCACTCGCGGTGGCCGCGCGCCGCAAGCGTTGCGTCCAGCGCCGGGTGCAAGGCGCCCGCCCGCAGGATTTGCTCGACACCCCCCGTGCTGGGATGGGGCCGGATGAGGTAGCGCGTCGCCGCGTAGGCCGTCGCCAACCGCTCGCGTTCGTGGTGGCTCATTCCGCTCATGATGCGCTGCGTGCCTTCCGTGGAAAATCGGGTTTCGGATAATTCAATGTGAATGTTCGGTTCAGTGAGCCACGTCCAGATGGCGGACCCACTCGGAGCGGGTCGCTTCCAGGTTGGCCTTGAGCCGAGCGTCCTCGGCGCGGCCCCGACATCATCCCCACCGACTACACGGAGGAGACGGACCGCCGCCAGGACGGGCGCGACGGCAGCGACATCGAATACGGAGAGACGCACCGGGCTCCGGCGCACCCTGCCGGAGCACGGCTCAGGGCGTGGACCGCACCCCGCCCGTCACTCGTTTCACCGTGCGGCCCGCGGGAAGCATGTCACCGGGCTGCACGCCGTTGATGATGGACAGCTCCTCCACGGGGATGGTGGACGGGTGCTGCTCGTTGAACTGCTGCAACGTCATGGGGGACGTCACCTTCGCCAGTTCAATTCGTGCGGGCTGGACGGCCAGCGCCGAGGCATCCGTGAGCTCGCCGAAGCTGGAGAAGGTCGCGCGGAAGGCGTCCTCGTAGGTGGGAAGCTGCTGCGCGCCGGTGTAGCCCAGGAGCTGGAGCGTGGTGCCGCCCTGGGTCACGAAGGCCGTGACGCCGGCGATGACGCCCTGCTCCGTCTGCGCCTGGAAGAACGCGGCGCCCGGCGGGAAGCCAGTGGGCGCCGCGCTCACCGGCTGGATGCCTTCCTGCGCGAGGAAGCGCCGCATCGCCTCCTGCGGTGCGATGTTGCCGGTGGGCACCAGCCCGACGATGGCGTCCTCCTGCGGGCTGATGCCCGCAACCTGCTGCGGCTGGTTCGCCGTCTTCCATCCCTGGGGGAAGGTGAGCTGGAAGCGCAGTCCCGGGTGCATGAAGACGTTGCCCCGGAAGAAGCCCTGCCGCGGGTCGTCGCCGTAGGCCATGCCCTGGAGCATGGCGAGGTATTCCTCCCGGCCATCCTTGAGCTGGTTGAAGTCCACGTTGGCTTTCGCGGCGCGCTCCTTCGCCGTCTTCACGCGGTCGCCCGGGTCGGGGTGGGTGGACAGCCACGTGGGGAGGCTCTGTCCACCCGCGGCCTTGCCCACGCGGTCCAGGGTGGCGAAGACGTTGGCCGCCTGGCGCACGTCGTAGCCGGCGTTCAGCATGTACTTGAAGCCCAGTTCGTCCGCCTGGCGCTCGTCGTCGCGGCCGTACTTGAGGAACAGCAGTTGGAGGCCAGCGGCGGCCAGCCCCCCGAAGCGGGCCACGTCCTCGCTGAGCACGCTGCCCAGCAGCAGGCCGGCCTGGGCGAGCTGCGCCTGGGACAGCTGCTCCACGGAGTGCCGGGCGGTGATGTGGGCGATTTCGTGCCCCAGCACGGAGGCCAGCTCCGCCTCGGAGTTCATCGCGGTCAGCAGGCCCCGCGTCACGAACACGGGCCCTCCGGGGAGGGCGAAGGCATTCACCACGGGGTCATCCACGGCCTGGACCGTCCAGGGCAGCTCCGGCCTTTCGGAGGCCTTCGCCATGGGCAGGCCCACCCGGGCGACGTATTCCTGAACCTTGGGCTCCTGGATGAGGCCAATGGACCCGCGCACCTCCTCCGCGCTCTGCTTGCCCAGGGCAATCTCGTCCTGTTGAGAGACGAGCGACAGCATGCGCTTGCCGGTGGCGGGGTTGCGCACGCAGGTGGTCAGCGAGAGCAGGGCCAGCAGCGGCAGCAGCCGGAGTCGTGAAGTCATGGGGCCTTCCTGGTAGTGGTGGATGCGCAAATAGGTCAGCGGCGGCACGGCGACCACGGTGGGGGTGGACGGGTCGTCACTGCTGGACAGTCGGGCGCGCGCACCGGGCCCGCTTCCGTTAGCTTCTCTTCGCGAGGAGGCGTTCGAATGGATTCGGATTCGCTCGAAGCACGGATGGCGCGGCTGGAGCGCAGTTGTCGGCGGTGGCAGGGGCTGACGTTCACCGCGCTCGCGTTGGCGGGACTGGGGCTGGGCGCGGCGGCGCTCCGGGGCGAAGACGTGTCCTCTGGGACGCTGGTGGCCTCCCGGCTGGTGCTCACGGACGCGCGCGGGCAGACGCGGGCCACGCTGGACACCGACGCGCAGGGCAACGCGGGCCTGGTGCTGCGCGACGGCGCGGGCCGGCCCCGGGCGCTGCTGGGCGTGGGCGAGGACGGCTCGCCCCGGCTGCGCTTCTCCACCGCGGAGGGCCAGTCCCTGGCGGAGCTGATGGTGTACTCCGACGAGGCGCCGCGCCTGACGCTGTCCAAGCCCGGCGGCGGGGAGCTGTTCGCGGTGGGCCTTCAGGTGGATGGCTCGTCGCGGCTGGAGCTGTCGGACGCGGACGGACGGCCCCGGGCCATCCTGGGTGCGGACGAGCATGGCTCTCCCGGTCTGGTGCTGAGGGACCGCAAGGGGCTGCCACGCGTGGCGCTCCGGGTGTCGCCGTCGGATGGCGCCAGCCTGGTGGTGGAAGGCCAGGACGGCGCGGTGTTCCGCGCGCCCGGCGGCTGAGCCGAAGGCTACAGCGTGGGCGGTACCACCTTGTAGCCGCGCTGGAGCAGCGGCGACAGGCGGTCGGAGATGTCCCAGGACTCCACCACCTTGCCGTCGCGCAGCCGGTACAGGGAGTGCCCTTGCAGCAGGAGGGGCTGGGGGGCCGGTGCGGTGGCCTTCCAGTGCGCGAGCACCAGGTCGCCGTCCGCCACCAGGTGGAGGATGTCGAACTTCAGCTCGGGGAACGTCTTGAAGCTGGCCTCCGCCTGCTGACGGATGAAGGCGGGCCCCACGGCGTTGAGGGGCGCGCCCTGGGAGCGGTCCACGAAGTCCTCGGCGATGAACTCCGGGATGCGGTCCAGCTTGCGCAGGTTGTAGAGCTCCTCGGTGAGCTGCCGCACCCGCTGCTTGTTCTGGGCCTCCAGGGCGGCCGCGCGCTCCACGGGAGACATCGTGGCGCATCCCGACAGCCACCCGAGGGCGCACATCAGAATCGTCGTGTGTCGTGTCATGGCCCCACGATGCTGTGCATAGGGGAGGCAGGCGGGCAGTGCCGCCTGCCTCAAACGTTCACCTCATGGCGACAGGTGGCCCAATCCAATGGGCGCGGCGAGGCAGGTGTCCGGTACTCCAAACGCGTTCACCAGCGCCACCGCGTCCGGGCGGAGCTCGGCGCACAGCCGCGTCACCTCCTTGCGGATGGCCTTCGCCTTGGTGCCCTCCAGCCACCCGTGCTCCTGGAACCAGCCGTTGGCGGACTCCAGGCAGGACAGGCCGTAGAGGTCGCACAGGCGTCCCAGCACCGTCTTCAACCCGGGGTCCTTCACGTCGGCCACGCCCTCGAGGAACTGCTCCAGCACCAGCCGCTCCACGTGGGCGTGCGCCAGCTCCAGCAGGTGGACCTGGACCTGGTTGAAGGCCTCGAAGGCCTCCACGCCCGCGCTCAGCCGCTTGCGCAGGCGCCGCGACACGGTGGCCAGCAGCTCGTCCTCACGGAAGCGCAGCGCGCGCAGGTGATAGTCGTTGTCGCGCAGGTGGTCGCTGTCGGTGCGCCGCGCGGCGAAGGGGTTGCGGTCCACCACGGCGGTGGCCCGGTCCGCCAGCAGCTTCAGCACCGCGAAGACGCGGTCGTCCTCGAAGCGCTGCCGGTAGCCGGTGAGCAGGCCCTTGGCGACCAGCTGCATCAGCACCGTGTTGTCGCCCTCGAAGGTGGTGAACACGTCCGTGTCCGCCTTGAGCGCCGCCAGCCGGTTGGCCTGGAGGTAGCCCTGGCCGCCGCACGCCTCGCGCGCCTCCTGGAGGACGGCGGTGGTGTGCCAGGTGCTGTAGGCCTTGAGGCCGGCCGCCAGCGACTCCACCTCGCGCGCGTCCTCCTCGGTGCGCTTCACGTAGCGCTCGACGAGGTATTCGAGCGCGAAGTCCATGGCGTACGTCTTGGCCAGGGGCACGAGCAGGCGCCGCTGGTGGGCCTGGTGGTCCAACAGGCGGAACTCCTGGTCGCCCGCGGGGCCGAACTGGCGCCGCAGGTCGCCGTAGCGCACGGCGATGGTGAGCCCGCTCTTGGCCGCGCTCAGCGCCGCGGCGGCCACGCTCACTCGGCCCGCCACCAGCGTGCCCAGCATGGTGAAGAAGCGCTTGGAGTCGCCGGTGATGGCGCTGGTGTATTCGCCCTGCGCGTTCACCTGTCCGAAGCGGTCCAGCAGGTTCTCCCGTGGGACGCGGACGTGCTCGAACCAGATGCGGCCGTTGTCCACGCCGTTGAGGCCCATCTTCTCGCCGCAGTCCTCGATGCGAATCCCGGGCAGCACCTTCCCGGTCAGGTCGCGCAGTGGCACCAGCAGCGCGTGGACGCCCAGCGCCCGGCCGCCGACCTCGAGCTGCGCGAACACGGTGGCGATGCGCCCGTGCCGCGCGGCGTTGCCAATCCACTCCTTGCGCGCCGTCTCCGTCGGCGTGTGCACCACGAACTCGCCGGCCTCCGCGTCGTAGCGGGCCACCGTCTCCACGTCCCGGACGTTGGAGCCGTGGCCCAGCTCGCTCATGGCGAAGCAGCCGGGCAGCTCCAGCGAGGCCACCTGGGGCAGGTACTTCCGGTGGTGCTTCTCGGTGCCGAGGAAGAGGATGCTGGCGCCGAAGAGGCCGAAGTGGACGCCGGCCTTGATGACGAGGCTCAGGTCGAAATAGGCCAGCGTTTCGAAGGCGGTCACGAAGGCGCCCAGGTCCGCGCTCGTCTCATTGTCCGCGGGGAAGGCGATGCGCCCCAGTCCGTGGTCGGCCATGGCCTTGAGCCAGGCGAGCACCTTGTCGCGGTACTTCGCGGTGTCGCGGGTGTCCGTGTAGCGGAAGGCCGGGTCCGCCAGCCACTGTCGCACCTGGGCGCGCGTCTCCGGATAGGTCCGGTCCAGCACGGCGCGCAGCGCCTCCGGGTCGAAGGAGGTGGGCGTGCCCTCATGGGCGCGGCTGGGGGACGCGGCGGGGACGAGCGCGCGGACGGCCTCGCTGCCGGAGACGCCCAGGGACGCCTCCAGCTGCGCCAGCGCGCGCGTCAGCTCCGGCATGGGCGCGGGGAGGCCCTCGTCGCCGTTGCCCACCTGGGCGAGCCGCGCGCCCAGCTCGGCGAGGTTGTTGTGTTCGCTGTGGGACAGTCGCTCGGCGGTGCGGCGGATGTGCTCGCGCACCTGGGCCAGCTCACCGGGGCTGGGCGGCACCAGCGGGTCCAGCCAGCGCGCCAGCACGGTGTTGGCACGCAGGTCCAACCAGGGCTGCGCGCGGGCGGCGGAGCCCATGGCGCGAATCTCCTCTGGCGTGAGCTCCCCATCCGTCCAGGCCACGTACAGCATGGGCACGAGCGGAGCGAGTCGAGGAAGGGACAGCAGCTCGTGGGCTGTCGGTCGGGTGTCATCCACCATGGTTGGCGCTCCTGGAGGCTCGAGGACGGGCGCAGTGTGGCCAGCCTGCCGCCGCGCGGCAACGGGAAGCATGCGTCGGGCCCAAGGCAGGCGGGCAGGCGCGGCATTCCAAGCGGAGGGAGGCATCCCTAGCTTGCCCGTATGGATGAAATGCAGGAGCTGGAGGCGCTGATTCCCAAGCCCGGGGCGCTGGGCTTCTCGGGGAGCGTGGAGCGTGCGCGACATGAGATGCACGGGCCCTTCACGCTGCCGCCGGGGCCGGAGGCCTTCTCCTTCGCGCTGTATCAGTCCACGGGCGTGGGGCTGATTCCCGGACACGCGCTGGAGTTGTTGGAGAACGGCGCGGTCTTCGAGCGCATGCTGGCGGACATCCGCGCCGCCCAAAGCAGCGTCCATGTCCTGGTGTACATCTGGCGGCCCTGTGAGCTGTCGGACCGTGTCGTGGAGGCGCTGGTGGAGCGCGCCCGGGCGGGCGTGGCGTGCCGCGTGGTGGTGGACCCGGTGGGCAGCGAGGAGATTCGCGGCGACCGTGACTTCGACCAGAAGGTGGAGAAGGTGCTCACGGACGCCGGGGTGGAGGTCCACTACTTCCGGCTCCTTGCGGGCAAGGTGCTGGGCCGTCTGCTGGGGCGCAGTCACCAGAAGCTCGTCATCGTCGACGGGCGCATTGGCTACACGGGCGGCTTCGGCATCTGGAAGGTGTGGGAAGGCGACGGCCTGAAGCCGGACGAGTGGCGCGACACGCACATCCGCGTGGAGGGCCCCGAGGTGCGCCGGATGCAGTTGTCGTTCTCCCGGCACTGGCAGGAGTCGGGTGGCGGGTTGATTCCACCGAGCGCCTTTCCGGAAGCGGAACCCGCGGGCCCCTGCGCCGCGGGCTTCATCGACAGCGCGGGCAAGCTGGGCCTCACCGACGCGGAGCGAATGATTCGCATCGTGATTGGCGCCGCGCGTGAGCGCATCTGGATTGCCAACGCGTACTTCTCACCGCCCAACGCGATTCTGGAGCAGCTGGAGGAGAAGTGCCGTCAGGGCGTGGAGATTCGCGTCCTGGGGCCGGGGCCCAACCATGACGTGCCCATCATGAGGGCGTCCCAGCGCTCGACGTACGAGCGGCTGCTGGCCGCGGGCGTGCGCATCTGGGAGTACCAGCCGTCGATGCTGCACTCGAAGACGCTGCTCGTGGACGACTGGCTCGCCGTGGTGGGCTCCACCAACATGGACTCGCTGTCGCTCAACAAGCTGAAGGAGGGCTCGCTCGTCATCCACGACGCGTCCTTCGTCCGCAAGCTGGCGCGGTGCTGGGCCAGGGACCTGCGGCACTCGAAGGAAATCACGCTGGAGAATGGGGGCCGCACCAACCCCTGGCGGCGGCTGGCACGGCGGGCGACGCAGCTCGTGGGGCAGGACCGGTAGCGAGGGGAACGGCCGCCGGTGGGCCTCCCCCCGCCGGCCCTGTGTCAGCGTGCTCTATTTGCCCTTGGCGAGAATCGCACCGAGGCTGGGGTCGAACCAGGCGACGCGGTTGGGCCCCACGGCAAGGCTCGTGATGTTGCCGTACCTGACGGCAAACGCTAGCGCCCACTGGCTCCCTCCTACCGGGAGCCGGAGGATGTCGTATGGACTCAGGTTCTCCGCGATGAAGAGGTCCGTTCCGTCGCTGGCGATACCCGTGGTGGAGTTCGACGAATTCCAGAGGGATGAAGCAGGGCCGCCGGGCCTGGCTGCCTTCACGATGGTGCCGCCCGGCTGCATCCAGTAGAGATGATGACCATCCACTGCAAGGGGGCCAGCCAGGGCCGTCGTATAGAGAATGGCAGGCGTGCCGCCCTGGACCGGCATGTGGAGGATGGAGCCTCCCTGGGTCCAGAAGAGTTCCGCGCCATCCGTGACGAGCTGGCCAATCCCCGATAGCCCCGAGGCCAGGGATGTGATGCTCCCGCCATTGACGGGCATCTTGAAGATGGTCGTGCCGTTCTCGACCCAGTAGACAAACGTGGCATCCGTGGTCACGGCGCTCGGGTTTTCGCGGCCGGAGGCGAGAACCTGCGCTCTACCTGTGGAGAGCGACGCCTTCATCACCTGGCCGCAGGTTCGGTTCTCGACCCAGTACACGCTCGTGGTGTCCGCGGCCATGCCCGCGACGTCCGTTCGCCCGTAGATGACCACGTGCTCCGTGCCAGGCGCCATCACGGTATCCGGGCCAGCCTGGTAGCTGGCGGTGAGGTCATTCGACGACAGCGCAGCGCCGTGAACGCGGAACTCGGAGATCGAGCCCTTGAAGAATGGATCCGCGGAGTAGGCGGAACGACCCAACCACGCATTCGCGAGCGTGCCCAGGCTCGCCGGAGTGAGCGCGGTAGGGGTGGTGGTCTGAGCCACCTGCACGCCGTCGATGTACAGGCGGTTGACCCTCGCGACGCTGTCCATGGTCACTGCGACGTGCGTGAGCGCGCCCGTTGGGAACTCGGTCGCACTGGTGGCCTGCTCCTCTCCACTGATGGCCGGGCTGAAGATGCTGAAGCGTGGCGTATTGACCGCCGGCCCCGAATCGAGGCCACCATTGCGCGGGGTGAGAACCAGGGACTTGTTCCAAACGCCATCGTTGAAGTCGAAGATGCGCGCCCATGTCTGCCCCGAGGCGGAATCCCACTTCACCCACGCCTCGAAGGTCGCATCCTGGAGGCTGGCGAGGGTCCCGGTGATGGGCAGGTTCACATAGGCCCCCGCTCCGTTCAGAATCACCTCGCCATTGACGGTCGTGGCACCCCCCTCGAGCGTGGCATGCGCCGCGCTCACCGAGTCGGTCCCGCCGGCGGTGAAGCTGTAGCGGTGGAGGAGGCTCGAACCGCCCAGCGTCAGGCCCGCACGCGAACTGCTCAACGCGTCTTGCTCGAGCTGGAGTTGCTGCTCGGGCGTGCACCCCACCAGACCGAGGACTCCCGCCAACATGGCGGAAACCTTCGTGGCGTGGCGGAGTGCGTCCCTCCCTCCGCGCGGCTTGGAGTTTCGCGAGCTGAATTCGGACATGGTTCTCATGGCTTTCACCTGAAGAGGGGCAAGGGAGCGGCAATGCGTGGTGGAATCACCAGGCGTAAGTCTGTGTTTGCACCTCTCGTGCCCACTCGAGCTTCGCTTCCGAATCGGACTGCTCACGCTTCCATCAAGGGGCGTGGCGCGTCTCCGCCAGCGCACGCGTTGGTAGGGTGATTGCGCCCCAGGGGGATGTCTCGACAGTCCGGCGACATGTCGGCGACATGCCGCGAGCACTCCTTGGACCGAAGCGGCTCCCGTGTCTCTTCTGAGAAGAGACCTCGTGATATAGGAACGACCGGGGAGCGCGGGGCCCTTCAACTGAGACGGCCGCTGGCTTTGCGCGCCACTCTCTTTGAGGTGCCCATCGATGAATCGTGACGATGAGACGGAGATCTGGCTCGCGATTGACGAGGGGATCCTGTCCCGCGAGGAGGCGGCGGCCCTGCTTCAGGATGCGCGACGCCTGGGACGAAGCCCGCTGAAGTTGCTTCAGGAGCGGGGCCGGGTTTCGGAAGAGACACTTGCCTCTCTGCTGCGGGAGAACCTTGTCCTGGAGGAGCGCCTGTCAGGTGAGCAGCCCTCTCCCGAGCAGACCGTTACGGCCGACCCGGTCCGGGCTGAACAGGCATTGGCCCCGGGGGACGCCGACGTCCCTGCTTTCCCGCTCCCCGGGTGGGAGCGATACCAACCCGTGCGGTTCCTGGGACAGGGCGGAATGGGTCGTGTGTTCCTGGCCTGGGACCCACGGCTGCGCCGACAGGTCGCCCTCAAGTTCGTCCGCGACGAGGAATCGCACACTCGCCGCTTCGTTTCCGAGGCCCGTGCCCAGGCCAAGGTGAAACACGAGCGCGTATGTCAAGTGTATGAGGTGGGCCACGTCGGGGGGAAGGTCTTCATCGCCATGCAGTACATCGACGGCCAGTCGCTCGGCGCTCAGGTGCGCTCGCTCACCATCGAGCAGAAGGCACTGGTGATGCGCGAGGCTGCTCTGGGTGTTCATGCGGCCCACCGCGTCGGGCTCATCCACCGGGACATCAAGCCTTCCAACATCATGGTGGAGTCCTCCGACGACGGGACTCCCAGGCCCTATGTGATGGACTTCGGTCTTGCGCGTGAATGGAACGCGTCCGTCACGGCCAGCGGCGCCGTCTTGGGAACGCCGCACTACATGGCCCCGGAACAGGCTCGCGGAGAGGTGAGCGGGCTCGACCGCCGCGCGGATGTCTACAGCCTGGGGGCCACCCTCTACTTCCTCCTCACCGGCGAGGTCCCCATCCCTGGGGCCAATGGCCTGGAAGTGCTCAACAGCATCGCCACCGAGGAGCCGCGCGCGCCGCGCCTGCTTGCTCCAGGACTCCCGGCGGACCTGGAGGCCATTGCCCTCAAGTGTCTGGAGAAGGATCGCGACGCCCGTTACGACTCGGCGCGTGCATTGGCGGATGACCTGGAGCGTTTCCTGGGCGGCGAGCCGGTGCTGGCACGCACGAGCTTCGCGTACTCCCTGCGCAAGCGCCTGCGCAAACACCGGCTCCTGGCCACGGTGGGCGCCGCCGCGCTGGTCACGGCGGGAGGGGCCCTCGGTTGGGGCATCCGGGCCCGCCAGGAGGCCGCCGAGCGTGAGCGAATCGTCCAGCGATTCACCGAGCTGGTGGAGGGCATCGAGTCCAGGGGCCGCTACTCCGCGCTCTCGCGGCTGCATGACATCCGGCAGGACCGCCGGGCACTCCAGGCCCAGATGGCCGAACTGGAGGCAGAGATCCAGCGCTCCGGTCCGCAGGCGCTGGGCCCTGGGCACCATGCGCTGGGGCGTGGCCACCTCGCGCTCGGAGACGAGGCGAAGGCCCTGGAGTTCCTGGAGTCCTCCTGGCGCAATGGTTTTCGCTCGCCCCGGGCCGCGTATGCGCTCGCGCTGGTGAGCGGGCGGCGCTATCAGCAGCAACTCCTGGAGGCGCAGCGGATCCGTGTGCCGGCGCTGCGGGAGGCCGCGACGCGTGAAGCGGAGCGCCTCTACCGGGATCCGGCGCTCGCGTGGTTCAAGCAGAGTGAAGGCGCTCAGGTGCCCTCGAGGGAATACGTGGCGGCGCTGGTCGCCTTCTACGAGGGCCGCTTCGATGACGCCCTGCTCCTGGCGGATCGCGCTGCCAGCGAGCTGCCCTGGTTTCACGAGCTGCCCATGCTGCGCGGGGACGTCCATGCGGCACAGGCTTTCAAACGCTGGAACGGGGGAGATCCCGAGGGAGCCCGAGCGAGCTTCGAAGCCGGTCGAAAGGCCTACGCCGCCGCCATCGCCACCGCTGAAAGCGACCCCGCCGTCTACCGGTCCCTGGCCTTGCTCGAAAACGATGCGATGGTCATGGAGCTGTATGGCAGGGGGGATGTGATGCCTGCGTACCACCGTTCCCTGGACGCGCTCTCCCGTTGTCTCACCATTGCTCCGGACGACGCCCAGTGTCTGATCCGCATGGCGCGCGCGCACCACCGCCTGGCCGAGCACCGGCTCACCCATGGGGGCGATGGGGAGGAGCCTCTCGCGAAGGCACTGGAGGCAGCGCGGCGTGCCCTCTTGGTGGCGCCTGGGCTTCCGGCGGCCACATTCAATCTGGCTCGGAGCACCTGGCTCCAAGCGCGCTATCAAATCGAGAAGGACGAGGACCCACGCGCGCTGCTCGGCGAAGCCGCCGCGTTGTTCGCGAGCATCGACGTGGCGCACCGGGACCGCGCCTACCACGGCGATTCAGGTCTCGTCTTCACGACGTGGGCGGACTACGAGGAGCAGATCGGGAGGGATTCCGGCGGGAACAGGGACAAAGCCATCCTGGCCTACGAGGCGGCCATCGCCTTGGACAATCGTGTCCCCGAGGACTGGATCAACCTGGGGCGTGCGTTTTTTTCACGAGCATCCCGTCCACTCAATGCGGAGGCGGAGCAGGACCTGCGGCGGGCGGCAGCGGCACTCGAGGAGGCTCGGGCCCTCAACCCCCAGCATATGGCGCTGTACTTCTATGCGGGGCAGGTCGACGAGCAGTTGGCTCGGCGGCGGGGTCGTCGCGGCGAGGACCCGCGACCCGTCCTGGCGCATGCATTGGAGCAGTATCAGCGTGGCATTGAAATCAACCGCCGGATCCCCAACTTCCATAACGGAATGGGCGTGGTGCACTTGCTGCGGGCCGAGGATTCCTGGAACCGGGGTGAGGATCCCCTGCCCGCGCTGGAGCAGGCTCGGACGTGCTTCGAACAGGCCATCGCTGTCGCGCCCGGACAGGGCTTTGCCTATGCGAACCTGGGCTCTCTCTTCGTCCGGCGCGCGAACTACCTGCTCGCGCTTGGCGAGTCGCCACTTTCGAGCACGCATGAGGCAAGGGAGGCACTGAGACAAGCCTCCGAGAGGATGCCGGGGGCCGTGTGGCTGCGGGTCCTCCTCGGCACGGTGCATGTCATCCAGGCCCGCGTCGAGTCGGACCAAGGGCGAGACCCCGGGGCTGCCATCGCTCGCGCCCTGAAGGAACTCCACGCCGCGTTGGAGGTGAACTCCCTGGAGGCGGAGCCCTGGCTCCAGCTTGGCAAGGCGCAGGCCCTCCAGGCGCACTGGAGGGCACAGCGCGGGCCGCTCCAGACCGAGGCCATGGAGGCGGCGGCGAAGTCCTTCGACAGGGCCCTCACGCTCTCTCCGGAGGACCCGGAATATCGCCTGGAGGCTGGCCGCTTCTACCGACGGTGGGCGGAACACCAGAAGCGCACGGGTCGTGAAAACGGCCCGCTCCTTCTGCGGGGCCTCGAACACGCCGAGCAAGCGCTGAAGCTCCGGCCCGACTGGGCCGCGGCCCGCGCCCTGCGGGCCGGTTTGAGGTTGGAGTGGGTTGAAGCCGAGCCCCCCGGGGACCTGTGCACCTGGAGGCGCGAATCCCTGGATGAGCTGACCCAGGCGCTCACGCACAATTCAAACCTCTCCAACGAGTGGGGCGGTCCACTCGCTGGCGCTCAGCGGCTTGCCGCATGCCCCTGAGCCAGTGCTTGCGTCGCCCTCCGCCACGTCCGCGGCTGACTGGCGTGAGAATGGAACGTCGTGCCGCGAGCGTGGGGCGTACCTCGGGAGCGGTGGCTAGACCAGAGAGGGAAGTTCTGAGCCAGGACCGCCTGATACTTCGATTTTCCCAGAGGATGTGGGGGGTTCCCCTTTTGAAGGGCGGTTCTCCACCCTGTCTCTCAGAGGGTACTCGGGGGGCACGGTTTCCACGAGTTTGACGACATAGTTGCGTATGAATTGATCTTGGGAGGTGGGGGCCTTGGTTTTGTCTATCTGAGGAACGACGTCGTGTTCGTATGTGTTTGTTTCTTCGGTGAAGGCGAAGGCGTGGGTGGGATCATTGATTGTCAGGATGCAGGCATCGGGGTCGGTCTCGCAGAAGGTGATTGTTGGAGTCAGCTTCAAGCCGTCAGGGAGTATGATCCTGAAGGTTATCCTGGTGCCGTCTAGGACCGCGATTGTCTTCGGTTCTGGTTTAGGGTTCTTTTTGAAGTCGATGGTGATGCTGTCGGGCTGCATGGTCGTCTCCTGGTCTGCCATTGAGGCGGTGTGAGGCCGTCCGCTCAGGACTCCTTCGAATACAGCCCCAGTTCCTTGACACGCCGGTTCAGAGCCCGTTTGGACACCTCCAGGCGCCGCGCCATCTCATCCAGGTTGCCCTGGCACGCGTGGAAGGCGTGGGTGAGCTCCTCCACGCTCAGGTCTCCAGCCAGCCGGATGCTGGGGCTGCGCTCGATGAGATCATAGATGGAGGAGCGGGCGATCTCCAGGTGGTGGGCGGCCTTCTTGACGTCCCAGTCGTGCGCACGCAAGGCCACGAGGAGTTCCTGTTCGCCCACGTCCGTGGACTTGCGACGGGCCGCAACCTCACGCTTCGGGGGGACGGCGGAGGCGGAGGGCCGGGCCGGCGGCGCCAGGTCGAGCCTCAACTCCTGGGCGAGGCGTGCATCAAGCTCCAGGCAGGGCTGACCCCTGCTGCCGATGACGAGCTGTCGGGCGACGTTCCGGAGCTGACGGACGTTACCCGGCCAGGGATGCAGCAGGAGCTGCGCCGCCAGGTCTGATGGCATCCAAGGTAGTGCATGAGGGTCTCTCGCGGTGAGGTGGTGGGCCTCTCCGAGCGCGTCCAACTCCTGGCGGGCGAAGTGGAGGAACAGTGGAGTGATGTCCTCCCGGCGCTCGCGGAGAGGGGCAAGCCGGAGCTCATAGCCGGCCAGCCGGTGAAGGAGGGGAGACCGGAAGCGCCCCTCGGCGATCTGCGCTTCCAGGTCCGCATCCGTGGCCGCGATGAGGCGGATGTTCGTCGCCACGGGCTTGCTGGCCCCCACCGGGTACAGCTCCCCCGTCTCCAACACTCGGAGGAGCATGACCTGTACGTCGGATGAGGCCTCTCCCACCTCGTCGAGGAAGAGCGTGCCGCCCTCCGCGGCTTGGAAGAGGCCCTCACGGTCGCGTTGGGCACCGGTGAAGGCTCCCCGGACGCTGCCGAAGAGTTCGGCCGCGGCCAGTTCCTTCGGGAGGGCGCCCAGGTTGACACTGACGAAGGGGCCTCGGCGCTGGCTCCGCTCGTGGAGGGCCCGGGCGACCAGTTCCTTGCCAGTTCCGGTTTCGCCCCGGATGAGGACGGGCACATCCAGGTCGGCGACGCGCTCGATGTGTCGGCGCAGGGCATGGATGGCGGCGCTTTCTCCCACCATTCCCAGGGCGGATGTTGCGTTTGATTCGGGGGGAGGGGCCAGGTGCAGCAGCACCCCCGTCCGCCTGGAGAACTCCAGCGGGACTCCTCTTTCAAGTTCTGTGGGACCGAATTCGCGGGCCCCGTGGAGTGGCTCACCCGCTGACGTGCATCGTCCCACTTCGCCCAGGACGACGCGGAGGCCTGCTCCCGCGGGGACGAACAGGATCGACTTGCGACTCATGAAGGGGTCGCCCAGGGGCAGGCCCAGCGGCTCGCCCGGGCGGCAGAAGTCCGGGGCATTGCGGGAGAGCGGGACCTCCCGGCCGGCGAGGAGTCCGTGCAGCAGCAGCCTCTCCCCGAGGCGGGTGACGGTGGTGTGCGAGATGAGCGTCAACGCTGGAATCGGGCGCGCCGACGGGCGCTGTCCGCACGGAACCGACTCGGAGGCCGTGGACACGTCCGAGGTCCTCGCGGGCGCACGGGGAGGGGGGACGCTGGGACGGGACATCCGTGCGAATTTATCTCAATGCTCAATGAATTGCACCCGCAAGGGCTCAAGTGCTGAGGTCGTCCAATACCCTGTCACCTGTGCCTATCCAAAATTCGCTCGCTGCGTCATGAGCGCGTCGAGGCGAGCAAGCGAGCCGTGCACGAGGCCAGAAGTCTCCATGCCATCCGGGGGAAATCTCTGCCTATTACAACCATCACCACCGTCGAGGTGGCGCACGCCAGCGCCTTGGCTGCGGCGCGACGCGCGGAACCTGTCAACGCGAGTGAGACAGTGCGTTCGAGAGACGACTGCGCGGGTTCGTTTTTCCAAACGACGATTGGCGGTGTCTTCGGCATGGGGGCACCGCGGGGGAATCGCTCAGGGTGAGCGGCGTAGGCAGCGGCGAGCACCGCAGCGCGGGCCGCGAGGCGCTCAGCGGCTGGCCCGCCGGGCGACACAGCTCGTGGGGCAGGACCGGTAGCGTCAGCGCGCGTCCCTCACGCCGACCTGCCGGCAGAAGCTCAGCACCGGGCATGTGGAGCACTTCGGCCGCGTGCCCGTGCAGACGTGCTTGCCGAAGGGCACCAGCAGCCGGTTGAGCTCCACCCACCAGGCGCGCGGGAGCACGGCCTCCAGCGCCTCCATGGTGGCCTCCGGCGTGCGCGCCTGCACATAGCCCCAGCGGTTCGTCACCCGATGGACGTGGATGTCCACGCTGATGGCTTCGTGCCCGCAGGCGATGCCCAGCGCCAGGTGCGCGCACTTGGGGCCCACGCCCTTGAAGGACTGGAGCACCTGGGCATCACACGGCAGCGCGCCTCCGAATTCATCCTGCGCCCGCGTGGCGATGGCGTGAAGTTGCCAGGACTTCGCTTCGTGGAAGGTGACGGGCTGGATGAGGGCGTCGATGTCTTCCGGCGACATGCGCGCCAGGGCCTCCGGCGTTGAGGCGCGCTGGAGCAGGGCGAGCGAGACGGGCAGGCTCACCTCGTCGCGGGTGCGGATGGAGAGGATGCAGGCGACGAGCTGCTCGAAGAGCGTGTCATGGCCTCGGGCAGCGAGCGCGAACATCGCCGCGTCCGCGAAGTGGCGCACCGCCTCTCGGATGCGGCCGAGCACTTCGTCGATGTCGAAGGGCTTCTTGTCCGGCCGGGGCGGTGGTTCCACGACGCGGCCGGGCTTCGTGGGCGCCCGCCGGTCAGGCATGGCGCGCGCCTTCCGCGGGATGGATGCTCGTCATGTGCTGCCTCCCGCCCCAAACCTGGGGACGCGGGCGCGACGAGGCCCTGGGCCGTACGAAGGGCCGCTGGCAGGGCAGGGGGCCGTCCGTCTTCGTCAGTCGAGCGGCTTTGACAAATCCCGGGCGTACCAGTGATCGCAGCCGAAGTGGCCCGTGCTGCCCATGGGCGCGCACAGCGGCTCGAAGCCCATGCGGCGGTAGAGCTTCTGGGCCTGCTGCATTCCCGCCAGCGTCTCCAGGTAGCAGCGCTGGAAGCCCGCTTCACGTGCGAACTCCAGGCAGCGTCGGAGCAGGCGCTCGCCCTGACCGAGGCCCCGGGCTTCGGGGAGAAAGTACATCTTCCGCAGCTCGCAGACGCCCGTGTCTCCTCCTTCCAGTGGGGCGATTCCACCGCCGCCGATGACTCGCCCCGCCCGCTCTACGACGAAGTAGGCGTGCCGGGGGCGGGCGTAGGCGGCGCTCATCGCCGACACTTCGGGGTCGTGGATCGCGAAGCCAGGGCCGTCCGCGCCGAACTCCGGCATCACGGTCCGGATGATGCCGGCCACCGCCGCGTCATCCCTCGATTCGATGCGTCGCAGCGTCAGCTCTTCCGTGCTCATGCGCGCAACGTTTCACAGCCGGGGCCGAGGTGCCAGCGGCGGCAAGGCGGCCGCCCGCTGCGGTGACACTCACGCACGGGTTGTGCAGCCGGATGCACAGGTGTCACGGGTGTGATGCAGCGTGTACGCGTTCCCCTTCGTCAGGGGTGCCTGTACGCGACGGCCTCTTGGATGGCATGTTCGTTGTATCGAGGGGGATGTATGTACTGCGCTGACTGCCGCGAAGAGCGGCGTGGCAAGGACTTGTGGTGCGCGCTGTGTGGCGCTCGGATGACGGGGCGCTCGCGTGAGGTCATCGAAGCCGAGCTCACGCACGTTCAATTCCTGCTCGATGAGCTGACGCGGTGGGAGTCGTCCGAGGTTCCTCCCAACGTCCGGCGCTTCATTTCGGAGCGGTATGAGCGGCAGGCTCGCATCCTCCTCGCGGTCTTGACGGAGCTGCCTCCAGCGGGCTCCGCGGAGACTGCCACCGTCGTGGCTCCGGCGCACGCGGATGCCGCGACGTCCGTTCCCGCGGCCTTGATGCAGGAGCCTCCCGCGCAGCAGGAGACGGCCTCGGTACGACCGGAGGTCGAGGCGACTCCGGCCGTGGAGGCTCCGGGTCTCACCGAGGAGCCGCGCCAGGCCGAAGCGTCTGCTCCGTCGGAGCCGGAGGACGTCGCGGCGCCGTCGCCCCCGTCCGCGCCGGAGGCCGATGCTGGAGTGGACGCTGCGCCCGAAGCTGTGCAGCCGGATGAGCCGCTTCCCGAGGAACCGCCTGTCTGGCTGCCGCTGCCCGCGAATCCGGCGGAGCCCTACGCGGAGCCGCCGTCGGCGCGAAGCCTCACCGCGCGCCTCGTCGAGGAGACCTCCACCTGGAACCGCGTGTGGAGGCCGTTTCTCTACGAGAGCCTCATGTGGTTCGTCGGGGCCTTCCTCATCCTCTCCAGTGCCCTCTACCTCGTGTTCGAGAGTTGGGTGGGGATGTCGTCTGGCTTCCGCTCGCTCACGGTGTTCGGGCTGACGGCGAGTTGCTCCGCGGGCTTCACCGGTTGGGGCGCGTACCTCGCCAGGCGCGAGGCGTTGCGCAAGCCTGGGTACATCCTGGGGCTCATCGGTACAGCCGTGGCTCCGCTCGCTGGTATCGCACTGGGGCCCATGGGCTTGGGGGACGTCTTCCAACTGGGAGGCGTCGGCACGGTGTGGCTCATTCCCGCGCTGCTGGCATGGGCCGGAGTGGCGGCCTTCCTGGCGCGCAAGCCGCTGGAGGCCTTCGATTCCACGTCCCGTCCCTTCATCCAACTGGCGCTCGTGGCCAGTACCTTGATGATGGGGTTGGCGCCGCTCGCTGCGGGGCTGGGCATCCATGCGCTGTGGCTCAACGTCCTGCCGTGCGCGCTCTTCTTCCTCTTGCCCTCGCGTCCGCCACCAGCGCCGCGTGAGGGCACCGCGCTCGCTTTCGTCCTCGCCGCGCCGCTGTACCTGCTGCTGCTCTATTTCACGCGCCTGCACGTCGCGCTGGCGGGCGCGGACGTGGCGGTCTCCGTTGGCACCTATGCCCCGTTCGGCGCCTTTCTCCTGGCCACCGCGTTGCGCTTCCGCACCCTGGATGCTGAGCGGGGCGCGGATTCGCTGTCCATTGGCGTGGTCTCACTCCAGGCCGCCTGCCTCATCGCCGCGGCGCTGGCTCCGGCGCCGGCGCTCTTCGTCACGGCGGCGGTCATCTCGTGGACGTTGCTGTCGCTGTCGCGCGGCGGCGTCGCCCGCATCCGGTGGGTCTACGCGGCCTATGCGAGCACGTACTTCGCCTATGCCTCCTTCTCCCAGCTCATCCCTGGGCCGGTGCGGCGCATCATCAATGCGGTGAAGGCCTGGTTCGGTTACGTCACCGAGCCGCTGCCGCTTCAATTCGGAGCGCTGTCCGCGCTTCCCTTCATCTTCGCGGGCGCGTTGTTCGCCGTGTCGCGGCTGTGGCGAGGCCAGCGTACGGGCAATGCACGGGACCTCGCGCTGGCGGAGGTGCTGCTGCGCGCCACCGCGGTGGCGAGCCCGCTCTTCGTCTTCTTTGGCCTGTCGGGACCGGACGCTCGGCCCTCTTTCTGGAGCGCGCTGGCGCTGGCGATGCTGTGTCTCGTCCTGGGCCTGCTGGTGGAGCGCTTCTTCCTGACGGTGGTGGGGGCGGGGCTGTCGCTGTTCCTTCCCTTCCAGGCCTACGCCGTCCTGGGGGCGTCCGGCGGCGCGGTCGCGTCGGGGGCGCTGGCCCTCGTGCTCGCCGCGGTGAGCATGCTGTGCACCGCGCGCACGCGCGGGTTGCTGGGCGCTGTCGTGGGCGTGGTGGCCACGGTGGGGTTCCTCATGGGCCTGATTGCTGGCGATGGCTTCACGGCCGTGACGGGCATGGCCCTGTGTGGCGCCGCCGCGGTGCTTGTCTCCTGGGTGCTCCAGCGTGCCTCCCTCATGGCGCTGGCGTCCGTGCTGGCGGCGGCCGCGCTTCCGCGCCTGGCCGGAGAGCTCTCGTCCACGGCGGTGGCGCCCACGCTCGCGGCGGTGGCGCTCGGGCTCTCGCTGCTGGGGATGCGGGGTGGGCTGACGCGGTGGCTGGGTCTGCCGGGCGTCTTCTACGCGGTGCTCGCGATTCCCTGGGGCGTGCTGGCCCAGGCGCCGGGGCTGGCCGGCGTCATCCTGGTGTCCGCGGGCGCGGTGGCCGTGGCGTCACGGACCTTCCCGGTGGTGCGTCCCCTCGCGGTGCTCATGTCGGCCCTGGCGCTGGTGCATGACATCCCGGGGCTCTATTCGCCATGGGGTGGATGGATGTCGCCGGGCCTGTCCGTGGCGCTGTTCTGCTGCTGGGCCCTGGGGGCTTCCGTCGCCGCGGCGCGGTGGGGTCGAGGCATCAGCGCGACGGTCGCCGGGCTCATCGCGCTCGTCTTCCCACTGACGGCCCTGCTGGGCGCGCGTTCGTCGGAGCAGGCGCCCCTTTTGCTGGGGGCAGCGCTCGCGGCGCTGCTCACCGCGCGCGTACTGCCCGCGGGGCTGAGTGTCGCCGTGTCCGCGCTCTATGCGCTCACCGCGACGTTCAGTTTCGGCGCCGTGCCGTTGTTGTGTCTCGCCGCGGTGTTGAGTCTCCTGGCCGTGCTGGAGGAGGTCCCCGCGGTCTTGCGCGTGGGGGCGGGCGGTCACCGTTTCGCCCTGGCGGCGACGTTGTCCGCCGCCGTGGTGCTGGGCGTCGCGGTGGTGAAGTGGGACGACGCGGGGCTGCCGTTGCTGCTCGTGGGCACCTGCGTGCTGCCCCTGCTCTGGACGCGAGCCAGCCGTCAGCCGTTCTTCGCGTCGCTCGCTGTCCCGTATTCCTTCGTGGGCATCGTGGTGGTGGGAGGTGAGCTGCCCTCGTGGGTTCAGGCGCTTCCGCTGCTGAGCCTGGCGGTGGTGCGTGTCGTGGCGCACGTCCCCGCCGCGGCATCGCTGCTGCTGCGCTCGCGTGAGGAGGCGCCTCGCCAGGCGCTGTCATCGTGGATGCAGGGATGGCTCGCCGTGGTGGCCCTGCCCGTGCTCGTCGTCGCGCTCAGGCCGTACCATGTCCCCACGTCGCTCTATGTGTTGTTGGCGTCCCTGGCGCTGATGCCCGGGCCGCGTCCCTTCTTGCGCGTGTGCGGCTCCTCGCTGGCCCTCCTCTTCTTCCTGGAGGCGCGTCCCATCGTCATCGGCCTGCTGCTCGCGCTGGCCATCGCGGAGAGTCAGCGGCCCGCTCGCGTGTGGGCGTTCTTCCGGAGCGCGCCGGACACGGCGCTGCGGCCCGGCGCCGTCGTCACGGCGCTCATCCTCGCGGCGCTGCCCACCCTCTATTCGCCCACGCCGTCTCATCTGGCCACGCTGGCGGGCGTGTTGGCGCTGGCCGCGTTCCTGCTGTCTCGGCGGTGGCTGCTGGCTCCGGCCATCTGGGCGTTGGCGTTGGCGCCCATGGGCGCGGTCAGCGTGAACGAGCTGTTCGAGCGGGGGCTCGACGCGGGCCTGTCCGTCATCGCCGTGGTGTTGGGCGCGGCCGTGGCGTCCGCCGTGCTCCAGTCCGGAAGCCTCCAGCGCGCGCTCACCCAGACCTTCGCGAAGGTGTTGCCTCCGCTGGAGGACACCTGGAGCGAGCCGCTGTGGGTGGGCAGCGCCGGTGCGTTGGGCGCGCTGCTGCTGGAGCGCCTGCTCCTGTCAGGCCCTGGCTCGCTGCCCCCGCCGGTGGCGGTGGGCGCCGCGGTGACGGCGTGTGTGTTGATGGTGGCGAGGGAGCGGTGGATGGCCAACGTGGCCACCGCGTTGCTGGGGGCCTCGCTCGTCGCCGCCGTGGACCCGCTGTGGGTGCCCGCTGTCGTCAGTGGAACAGGGCTGGCGCTGTGCCTCATCGGGTCGCTCGTGGACGCTCGCGGTGTGCGCGTGGGCGCCTCGCTGCACCATGGCGGCTGGGTGCTGGCGCTGCTGTCGCTCGCGGGCTTGCGCGAACTGGAGCACGTGGGCACCCCGCTGACGTTCCTCTTTGGCGTGGGCGCGGCGTGGGCCGTGGTGTGGCGGCGTCGCGAGCGCGAGGTGGTGGGGTGGCTGGCCTCGCTCGCCGCCGTGCACGGATGGCTGCTGCATCTGGGCGCGGTGTACTCCAGCGGCCGGGGCGCGGCGTTCATCCTGCCGTACCTCGGAGCGGCCAGCGCGCTGTTGGCGGCCCTCTCGCTCTTCGTGGCCAGCAAGTCGCGGCGCCGGAGCGTGGGGCACGGCTTCGCCGGGGTGGCGCTCTTCGAGGTGATGGCGGGGCTGGCGCTCGTGGACACGTCGCTGGGCGCGCTCCGCGAGGGACTGGTGGCGAGCGTGGCGCTGGGTGTGCTGCTCCTCGCCCTGGTCCGCCGCGCGGCGACGGAGAAGGAAGAGGCGTCCGCCTACATGGCGCAGGTGGTGCTCGCGCTGGGCTATCTCTCCGTCCGCATATTGGGAATGGGGGCGCACCCGGGCCCCGGCGACAGTCTTGCGGCCCTGGTGGGCGGTGCGCTGTTCACCGGCCTCTACTTCTTCGTGCAGCGCGAGGGTTCCTCCCTGGCGTGTTTCCGACGGCCCGCCTTGTTGGGCGCATACCTCTTCCCGCTGGCGGGGCTGTTCTCCGCACCCTGGAGCGAGCCCCTTCACGGGGCGGCGTTGATGGTGGGGTATGCCGCTCACTTCGCCGCGCTGGCCACGCACCCGCGGCATCGGGGTCTGGCGTCGCTGACGTCGGTGGTGGCGTTCAACGCGGCGCTGCTGCTGGTGTGGCAGGGGACGGGCGCGGGAGAGGCGCAGTTCTATGTCATCCCCGCGGGGCTCTCCCTGCTCGCGTTGCTGCGCGTGTTCCGCGAGGCCATCGAGGCGGAGACCTATGCCCGGTTGCGTGCGCTGGCCGTCACCGCCATCTACGTGGCGGGTGCCTGGAAGCCGCTCATGTTCAATGATGGCGGTTCGATGCTCCTGTGCGTCACGCTCTGTGTGGTGGGCGTGGCGTGTGGCATCGCGCTGCGCATCCGCTCCTACGTGTATCTGGGTACGGCGTTCCTGGTGACGTGCATCGTCGCGAACCTGGTGCGCTTCGGCATGCGGGACCACCGGATTGCCGCGGCCTCGTTGTTCGTCCTTGGACTGATGGTCATTGGTTCGATGGTGATGCTCACTGCGCACCGCGCGGCGCTGCTCCAGAGGTATGCACGGGTGCGAGCCATGCTCGCGACCTGGGAGGGCTGACACCGGGAGTTCTTGGCGGACGGCCTGGGAGGTGGTCTTGAATGCGGCCCCTCATGTCGCTCCGCCTTCCACTCCTTGCCGTCTTCCCCCTCAGCGTGCTCGTGGGGTGTGCCACCGTGAAGCCGCGCCCCACGGCGCCCGTCGCCACGGCGGAGGCGGTGACGGTGGCCGCGCCAGGAGGCCTCGCGCAGCCGGTGCCGGTGCCCGTCACGGCGGTGGAGCTGGGGGCCGCCGAAGTGGCGCCCACGACGGTGGCGACACAGTGGGTGAGCGCGGGCGTGCTGGAGGCCACGCTGCGGGCGGCCGAGCAGGTGACGGGGCCCGCCAGCACCACCGGCCGGTTCTGGGACGTGGTGCTCGCGCCCACGCAGATGTCGCGCTCCATCGTCCAGCGCTCCCTCCAGCTCGTGGGCATGCGCAGCCTGCGCCGAGTCAGCCGCGGCGTCCCGGATGACTGCTCCGGCTTCGTGCGCCTGGCGTACCGCTCCGCCGGCATCGACCTGGTGGCGCACGGCTTCCGCGCGGGAGAGAACGCCGTCTCCGCCATCTTCCGCCGCGCGGTGGATGTCGGCTCTGTCCACCACCAGCCGCCGCGTCCCGGAGACCTCGTCTTCTTCCGTGAGACGTATGACCGCAACCGCGATGGCCGCCGCAACGACGGCATGACACACATTGGCGTGGTGGAGGCGGTGGATGCCCATGGCACCGTCACCTTCATCCACCGGGGCGGCAAGGGCGTCGCGCGAGGCCGGCTGAACCTGTCCTTCCCGTCGAGGCACCAACTGGAGCAGGGCGGGCCCGTGGTCAACGACTACATCCGTCCCGCCGCGAAGGGCTCGCGGGCCTATCTCGCCGGTGAGCTGTTCGCGGCCTTCGCGTCGCCTGAAGGGCTGTAACTTTCCAGTGCCTGGCTCATACCCTGCGTGGCTTTGAAGATGTGCCGCGCTGATGCGTCATGGATGGCATGCGACTCGCCCTTGTCATTGGCTGTCTGATGCTCGCTTCGGGTTGTGTCCTGCACACCCGCTCACCTCCACCACATCCACCGCCTCCTCCGCAGCGTCCGGTGGCGATGACGTACAGGGAAGCGGTGAACCTGGGCTTCAACCAATGCCGCTCGCGTGGCTATGAGTGCCGCCTGAAGGACGCGGACCGCAAGGGGCGGGACGTGTGGCGGGTGAAGTTCCATGCCTCCACGCGGCGGGCGAAGGGCCACCTGCACCTGGACTTCGATGCGTACTCGCGCAGCCTCCTGCGGGTGGATGACAAGGTGAAGGCCCGCCGACATGACTGGGACGACGATGACGATGATGACGACCGGCGCGGGCGCGGGCGCGGCAAGAAGAAGGGGCACGCACGGTGGGATGACTGAGTCAGTCGCGCTTCTGCTTGAGTGACTTGATGGCGGCCGCCGCTGCGTCGTGGCCGCAGTCCTTGCTGCCCAGGAGGCCCTTCGCCTTGGGGAGCGAGGTGACGCGCTCCAGCGCGGGAATGGCATCCGCGTCACCCAGGGCCGAGAGACGGTTGGCGGCCTGGGTGCGGATGTCGCAGTCCGGGGAGTTCAGCGCCTCGCTATAGGCGCGAACCAGGTTCACCCCGTCCGCGGCCTTCGCGAACTCCAGGTAGCGCAGCGCGCCCCACTGGCGCAGGGAGTACGCCTCCTCGGCCAGGTCCTCGTAGTGGGCGCGCAAGCGGTCCTTCGGAAGCCGGGCCAGGGCATTCCCCAGGACGGTGAGCGGCTCCTTGCCGTAGTCCTCCGCCAGGCCGTCGAGGATGAGCGGCTCCACGTCCTCGAGCTCCTCCTCCTTCAGGTGGCTGAGCGCGGTCCGTTCGCTGATGTGGTGCCCCTTGGCATGGTGCGCCGCCACGCGCGCGCGCCTCAGCGAGGGCAATTCCTTCTCCTCGTCGGTGGCGGCGTCCATCAGCGCCAGGGCTTCGTCCAGCTTCCCATCCTCCAGCAGCGCGAAGGCCCGGGTGCCGGCATCGTTGCGCTGGCTCAGCCACGCGGCGCCAGCGCCCAGGAGCACCACCGCGCCGGCGACCAGCGCCGCCTCGCGCCGCCGCTGACGCAGCAGCTCCCCCAGGCCGGCGGGCAGCTTCACGGCCTGGAGCTTCGCCAGCAGGGGCGCGAGCGCGTTGCCCCGGCTGCCTTGCGAGGCGAAGCGGTCTCCAAAGGGCGGGCCCTCCGCGGCGCGCTGGCAGCGGTAGAGCTGGAGTTGCTCGTCGCGGCCGGGGAGGGCGATGGCGCCACAGGGCTCGGCGGTGACCTCCGCGCGGTTGCGCGCCAGGTTCACCGCTTCGGTGAAGGTGACCTCACCCGCGCTGGCGACATGCTCCACGGCCTCGATGACCTCCATGGGCTCGCCCAGCACGGTGTCCGGCGTGGCGAGCACCTCGCCCGCGTGCAGGCAGACGCGCACATTGAGGCGGTCCACCTCCGGCACCGTCTGGTTGTGGCGCCACAGCCGGTCCTGCATGGCCATGCCGCACAGCACGCCCGCGGTGGGGGAGCGGAACACCACCAGCAACGCGTCCCCGCGCTTCTGGACCAGCCGCCCGTCGTGCTCCTTCACGAGGGGCATCAGCAGCTTGTCGTGCGTCTCCAGCATCCGCGCGTTCTCTTCGTGCGTCTGCCGGCTGGTGCGTTCGGTGAAGCCCTGGATGTCGGTGAGCATCACCGTGAGGTTCTGCGGCTTCACCACCGACGCGTTGCCGCCCGTGACCGCGGCCACGCCGCCGGAGGACTTCAGTCCAAAGGACGCCGTCCCCGTGCGCGGGGAGGCCGCCGGCAGGGCGCCCGAGGCCGAGCCGCCGCTGGAGGCGACGCCGAACGCGGCGGTACCACTGCTCGCCTGCGGCGCCGGAGCGGCTCCCGCGAAGGCCGCCGTGCCCGTGGGGCCCGAGCTGCTCCCCATGGCACTCCCGGTGCCGAACACCGACGTGCCCGAGGTGGGCGTGGCGCCACTTCCCGGCGGCGGGACGTAGGCAGGGGTGCCCAGGCCGGGCGTGAAGGCGGAGAGGGCGGAGTGCGCCGCGGCCAACGCGTCGGCCAGTTCGTGCGCGCTCTGGGGACGCTTGCTCGCGTCCTTCTCCAGCAGGCGCATCACCAGCGACAGCAGGCCCACATAGCGCGACAGCGCGGGAGCCGCGCGGTCCAGGGGCAGCGGCGCGGCGGAGGCGTGCTGCGACAGGAAGTTGCGCGGCAGGGGCCCATCGAAGGGGAGCCGCCCGGACAGCACGCGGTAGGTCAGCACGCCGAACGAATACAGGTCGCTGCGCGTGTCCACCTTCGCGCCCACGGCCTGCTCTGGAGACAGGTACTCCGGCGTGCCCAGCACCACGCCAATCTGGCTGACGCTGCTGGCGGCGTCTGGCTCCACCAACCGGGCGATGCCGAAGTCCAGGAGCCGGGCCTGCTCGCCCCGGGCGCTCTTGGAGATGAAGACGTTCTCTGGCTTCAGGTCGCGGTGGATGATGCCCTTGTCGTGGATGGCGGCCAAGCCCTCCGCCAACTGCTGGAGCAGGGGCAGCGCGCGGCCCGGGGGCATGGGGCCCGGCGTGAGTACGTCGTACAGGCTCTCACCTTCGACGAATTCCATGACCAGGCAGGCGTGGTCGCCGGATTCGCCGAAGTCGACGATGCGCACCACGGCCGGGTGCTCCACGGCGGAGAGCAGGCGCGCCTCGCGCTTGAAGCGCTCCGCCATGCCGGCCTGGGCGTGGAGGTCATGGTGCAGGACCTTGATGGCCACCTTGCGGCCCAGGGAGACCTGTTCGCCAAGGTAGACCTCCCCCATTCCGCCCGAGCCCAGCGGACGGAGAACCCGGAAGCGACCGTCGAGGACAAGGGAGTCAGGGGCCAGCACGCGGGGCGCATCTTGTCCGACTTCGGTCCAGCGCGCAGCCCGTTCCTTCACCCAGGATTCGGGGAGCCATCACGTCTCGTTGCTTGCCCCACAAGCGGGGGTTTGCCAGAAATTTCGAGGGCTTGGACCCCGTGCTAACGTCCCTGCTCCCGCGATGGCTACCGAAAGCGATTCTCCCAAGCCCGCCACGGCGCTGGATGCGCGCGCCGCCGCCCCCGAATTGCGCCTGCTGGACCGCAGGGCGTTCGTGGGTTTCCCGGCGCTGGAGGTCCTGCCGGGACTGCGCATCTCCGACTTCGCGCTCCAGATTCCGGACGTCAGCTTCCCCTTCAACGTCAGCGCCGGCGCCACGCGCTACCAGCGCAAGAAGCTGCACTTCGGCTTCCTCGAGCTGTCCGTCGACGCGGACCTGGTGACGCGCCGGGTGGCGGAGCTGGCCGGGCGTCTGGCCGGCATCGAGGACCTGCGCGTGCACTTCCGGCCCGGCTACCTCGAAGGCCAGGGACGGCTGCCCGCGCCGGAGCACACGCCCTTCACCTTCAAGGTGGCGTTCGACGCGGATGGGGAGCGGCTCGCCGTCTATCTCTACGACGTGCGCCTCTATGGCTTCTCCTCCACGCCATCCGTGCAGGTGCCGGGGCTCTTGTCCGCGGCCGTGGGCGCGCTGGCGCTGGTGCCGGATGTCGAGGTCCGCGGGGCCACGGGTTTCTCCACGCGCGTGCTGCCCGCGCTGTGCCAACTGGCGGCGGTGAGCCGCGGCTACAAGATGCCGACGCTGGACACCGCGCGCCTGTCGGCCGCAGAGGTCTCCAGCACGGGCCTGCGCCTGCGCTTCTCCGCGGGAGGACTGCCGCCGCCGTCGCCCCCGGACGAGGAGCTGCTGCTCGCACTGGAAGGCGCGCGCGCCTTCGCGGACGCCGAGGGCCTCATCGCGCAGGGCCGGCTGGCCGACGCGCGTCAGGCGTATCTCCAGGCCGGTGACGCGCAGGACGCGCACCCCTTCGCCGCCGAGCGGCTGCTGTCGCTGATGGTGGCGGACCCGCAGGCGCATGACCTGGCGCTGGACGTGGCGGCGACGCTGCAACGCCGCAGGGACCGCAGCCCCGCGTCGCTCTGGGGCGAGGCCGTGGTGCGCGAGCGCCGGGGGGAAGGTGCCCGCGCCGCCGAGCGCTACCTGGCGCTGTGCGCGCTCGCGCGCCGGACCTCGGAGGAGGCCGCGGCCTTCTTCGCCGCCGAGGCCGCCGCCCGCTGCTCGCGCGACACCGCGCCCCAGGTGGCGGTGAAGGCGCTGCACGAGCTGCTGGGGCTCAAGCCCGACCACCTGCCTTCGCTCAAGGCGCTGGCGCGTGCGTCCGACCAGGCCCGCGACAGGGCAGGCGCGGTGCGGGCCTATCGCCGGTTGGCGGCGCTCGCTCGCGACCCGGCCGAGGCCGCCGATGCGCACGTGCACCTGGCCCGGCTGTGCGCGCAGACGGAAGACGACATCGCCGGCGCGCGCCTGCACTGCGAGGCCGCGCTGCGGCTGGCGCCGGACCATCCAGACGCGCTGCTGCTGCTGGGCGAGCTGTGCCATCGCGGCGGCGAGCACCTGCGCGCGCTGAAGGCCCTGGACCGTCTGCGCGAGGTGGCCATGGGCCGCCACGAGCTGGACCGGGTGGGCCATGCCGACCTGATGGCCGGCCGCGTGTGGGACGAAGGACTGAAGCAGCCGGAGAACGCGCTGCTGCGCTACCGGGAGGCGGTGTCGCTGCTGCCCGGTGAGCCGGAGCCGCTGTTCGCCGCCGCCCGGGTGGCGGAGGGGCTGGGCCGGTTGCAGGAGGCGCTCGCGGGCTACCAGCAGGCGCTGGAGCTGGCGGGGCCGGCGCCGCGCTCGGAAGGGGTGCGGCACGCCGCGCACGCCAGCCACCACGCCCTGGCGCGGCTGTACCGCACGCGGCTGGGGGACCCGGCGCGCGCGCGGGAGCACCTGGAGTCCGCGCTGGCGTTGGACCCACGCGACGCGGTGGCGCTGGAGGAGCTGATTCCGTACTTCCGCGCCACCGGCCGCTCGCAGGAGCTGGCGGAGGCGCTGGAGAAGGCCGCGGCGCTCCAGGACGCCCCCGGCAAGCGCGCGGCGGCCTGGGCCGAGGCGGGCGAGCTGTACCGGGGCAAGCTGCAACAGCCCGAGAAGGCGGAGCGGCTGCTCCTGCTGGCGCTGGAGGCGGATGGCGACCACCGGCCCGCGCTGGAGTCGTTGCTGGCGCTGGCCGAGGCCCGGCGTGACGGCGCGCTGCTGACGCGGTGCCTGTCTTCACTGGCGCGGCTCGCCACGGACCTGAAGGAGCGCGCGCAGAAGTACCGCCGGCTCGCGGTGGCCGCGCGCGACCTGGCCTTCGATTTGGACCTGGCCGTTCACGCGCTCCAGGAAGTGCTGCGCGCCGAGCCGGATGACCTGCCCGCGCTGGGCGAGCTGTGCGCCTTGCAGCGCAAGCGCGCCGACATGGCGGGGCTCGCCGACGCGCTGGAGGTGCGCGCGCGGGTGGCCGAGGCGCAGGGCGACAAGCGGCTGGCCGCGGCGGCGCTGCGTGAGCTGGCCGGTGTGCTGGAGGCCCGGCTGGGCCGCGTGGGCGACGCGCTGGTGGCGCTGGAGAAGGCCGCGCGGCTGGCGCCGGACGCCGCGGTGCTGCTGGACCTGGCGGACCTGTCGCTGCGCTGCGAGCGCCCCGAGCATGCGCGGCGCGCGCTGGAGAGCCTGCTGTCCACGCTGCCTCGCACGGCGGCGCCGGAGAAGCTGGCGGACGTGCGTTCCCGGTTGGGGCGCGCGTGCGAGATGCTGGGTGACCGCGAAGGCGCCATCGCCGCCTACGCGCAGGCCTTCCCGCTGCGCCGGCTGGATGATGCCCTGGCCGCGCGCCTGGAAGCGCTCTACACGGAGGCCGGGGAGTCGCAGGCGCTGGCCGAGCTGTGGGCCAGCCGCGCCCAGGCGCTGATGGGCGCCGACCGCGCCGAGGAGGCCGCGCCGCTGTTCCTCCAGAGCGCTCGCGCGCTGCTCGAGCGAGGCGAGAACGCCGCGGCGCTGATGCGCCTGTCGGCCGCGCTGGAGGCGAGCCCCGAGGGCCCGCTGGCCGCCGAGGTGTTGGAGTCGCTGGCCGAGCTGGAGCTGGAGCGCGGCGAGAAGCTGGAGGCCGCGCGCCTGTACGCGCGCCGCGCCGCGCTGATGCCCGAGGCCCGCGCTGGCGCGAAGCTGTTGTTCCGCGCCTCGCTGCTCGCCGCGGGGACCAGCCGCGAGGAGGCCTTCCTCGCCGACGCCCTGGAGCGTGACGCGAGCTACGCGCCCGCGCGCCAGCGCCGGGGAGAGCTGCGCCTGCCCACGGATGCACGCGCCGCGCTGGAGGACTTCGAGGCGGTGCTGGCCCTGCCGCCCGCGGACAGCGATGCGCCGCGTGAGAGCGAGCGCGTGGCCCTGACGCGCAAGGCCGCCACCGCCGCGGTGCGCGCGAGCCGCACGGATGCCGCCCGCCGCCTGCTGGCCGAGTACAGCGCCCGCGCGCCGGAAGACCTGGACGCCCGGGTGGAGCTGGCGTCGCTGCACCGCAAGGCGGGTGCACGCGAGGCCCTGGCGGACCTGCTGGTGGAGTTGTGGCCGCGCCTGTCCGGCGAGCCCCGCCGCGCCGCTCGCCGCGAGCTGGCGGAGCTTTCGCTGGGCCTGGGGCGCGCCACCACCGCGGTGGACGCGCTGCGCAGCCTGCGCCTGGAGGAGCCGCACGACACCTGGGCGGCGCAGTCGCTGCTGGACCTGCTGCCTCCGCCCGGCACCGGCACGCCGGAAGAGGAGACGGAGCGGCTGGAGTTGCTGAGCACGCTCGTGGCCGCCGCCTCGGGCGAGGCGCGCGCGGAGTTGCTGGCCCGTCGCGCCGTGCTTCACCGCGCCGCGGGCCGGGTGTCCGCCGCGCGCGACGACTTCTCGGAGGCCGCGAAGGGTTCTCGTCGTCCCGCATCGCTGCTGCTCGCGCTGACGGAGCTGGCGCGCGAGTCGGGCGACGAGGCCGCGGAGCTGGACGTGTGGCGCCGCGCCGTGTCCGCCGACGCCAGCCTCGCCACCCGCGCTCGCGAGCGGCTGCTGGCCCTGTCCGCCACGCTGGTGGAGAAGGACGAGCGCGCCCTCGCGCGCGAGGCCCTGGGCGCGGCCATTGGGCTGGAGCTGTCCGCGGCGGAGCGGTGTGACGCCTTCTTCTCCCTCGCCGAGCTGGCGCGCCGTGATGGCCAGCCGGAGGACGAGGCCGCCGCGCTCGCCGAGGCGGCCCTCCAGGGACCCGCGCCTCGTCGCGTGGAGGCCCTGCTGGCGCGCGCCGCGCTGCTGGAGTCCAGCGGCCGCATGGAGGACGCGGGGCAGAGCCTGGAGGCCGCGCTCGCGCTGGCCCCGCGGCACGCGCAGGCCACCGCCGCGCTCCAGCGCGTGTTGCGGACCCGGGAGGACTGGGCCGCGCTGGCCGAGCTGCTCTCCACTGAGGCCCCCCACATGGCGCCCGCCGAGGCGGCCGCGATGTACGCCGAGCTGGCCAGCCTCTACCTGGACCGGCTGTCGCAGCCGGTGCCCGCCGAGGCCGCGCTGCGGCAGGCGCTGCGCCTGTCCCCGTCTGACGCCGCCGTTCGCCGTCGCCTCGTCTCGCTGGTGGCGGAGCGTGGGGAGCTGCGTGAGGCCGCGGCGCTGCTGGAGACCGCTGCGGAGAGCGCCACGGCGCAGGATGCCGCGCTGCTGCTGCGTGAGGGCGCGGGTTACGCGCGCGGCGCGCACGACCTGGACAAGGCGCTGAAGCTGGCGCGCAAGGCCCACGCGCTGGTCCCCGCGCAGGGGCCGGAGCTGGCGTCGTTGGCGGAGTTGCTCTACCTGCGCGGCGCGGTCATCGAGGCGCTGCCGCTGCAAGACGCACTCGCCGCCGCCGCGGATTTCCGGAGCGCGCCGGAGGCCGCGGAGTCCACGTGGCTGCGCCTGGCGGAGCTGGCCGAGCAGACCGGAGAGACGAAGCGCGCGGTGGCCGCGTACCGGAAGCTGCTCGTGGAGCGGCCCCTGTGCGAGGCCGCCGTCATGCGTCTGGCCGCGCTGCTGGAGAAGGATGACCCGCGTGGCGCCTTCGAGGTGCGCGTCACCCACGCGCACGCATTGGCTCCGTCCGAGGACACCGTGCAGCGGCTCGTCGAGCTGTCGGCGCGGGCCCGCGAGGTGCTCGCGGACGCGGGTGTGGCGGCCTCGCTGCTGGCGCGCGCCGCGTCGCTGGCGTCGGAGCCGCTGCCGCTGCGTCGCCGGTTGGCGGCGCTGCACCGGGAGACCGGCCGCACCGTGGAGTTGCTCGCCGAGCTGCGCCAGGTGGCCACCCTCAGCCTCGAGGCAGGGGACCCGGACGCGGCGCTCGAGGCCTATCAGGAAGAGGCCCGGCTCGCGGTCGACCTGGGCCGCGCGGACGACGCGCTGCGGGCGCTGGCGGATGCGCGCGACTTGCTGGAGGCGCGGGGGCAGCAGTCCGAGGCCGCGGCTTGCGAGCGCTACCGGGCGAAGCTGCTGCGCGACGTGAAGCTGGACCCCGCCGGCGCCGAGGTCGCGCTGGAGCGTGCCTTCGCCCTGGCCGTGGACCTGGGCACCGCGAAGCTGGGCGCGGCGCTGGCCGAGCGTCGCGACGACGCGGAGGCCGAGGCGCGTTGGCTGGAGCGCGCGCTGCCGCTGCTGGATGACGCGGGCGAGGCCGCGGCCGTGCTGCTGCGGCTGGCGCGGCTGAACCTGGGCGTGCTGTCGGACGTGGCGAAGGCCGAGGAGTTGCTGCGCTCGGCGCTGCGCAAGGACCGGGCGCTGACGGAGGCCGAGGGCCTGCTGGAGAAGCTCCTGGAGAGCGACGGCCGGCTGGCGGAGCTGGCGGCCTGGTACGAGGAGTGCGCGGAAGGCGAGCCCGACGCGGCCCGTCGCGCGGAGCTGTTCCTGCGCGCCGCCGTGCTGTACCGCGACCGGGCAGGGCGCCCGGAGTCCGCCGCCGCGGCCTTCATCGCGGCGCGTGGCGCGCGCCCGGACGACCTGGAGCTCACCGCGCAGGCGGCGGAGCTGCTGCACGAGGTGAAGCGCCACGCGGACGCCGCGGAGTTCGACGCGGTGCTGCTGGAGGCGGACCCGTTCCGCGAGCCCGTCTTCGCTCGGCACCTCGCCTTCCTGGAGGAGGCCGAGGACCATCAGGCGCTCGCCGAGCTGATGCTGCGCAGGGCGCAGCGCCAGGAAGCCTCGGGCGCCGCGGAGAGCTACCTGTCCGCCGCCCGTGCCTTCCGCGCGGCCGGTGCCCGCGAGCGGGCGCTGCTGTGCGAGGACCAGGCCTTCGAGCTGAGCCCCGCGAGCGCGGAGGCCTTCGAGCGCGTGCGCGAGCGCGCGGCCGGTGACGTGCGCCGGCTGGCGGACCTGCTGTCCCAGCGCGCCGCGGCCCTGTCCACGCCGGAGGCCCTGCCGCTGCTGCGCGAGCGCGCTTCGCGACTGCTGGACGCGGGCGAGGCGCTGCTGGCCGCGGAGGCTTTCGACGAATACCTCTCCCTGGCGGGGGATGACGTGGACGCCCTGTCCGCGCGCGCCGAGCTGGCCGCGAAGGGCGGAGGCCCCGTCGCCGCGCGCCCCTACGACCGCCGCCTGCTGGACGTGGGCGGGGACGCGCTGCCGGTGCCGGTGCGCACGCGGACCTGGCTGCGGTTGGGCCATGCCTCGCTCGGCGCGGGCGCGTTCCACGACGCGGCGGATGCCTTCGAGGCCGTGGTGGCGCTGGAGCCGGAAGGCGAGCGCGGCCGCGAGGCGCTGTCGCTCCTGGCCGAGGTGCACTCGCGCACGGGCAACGCGCCGGGCCTCTACCGGGCGTCGCTCCAACTGGCGCGCCATGCGGAGGACGCCGCCACCGCCGAGGTGCTCTACCGCCGCGCGGCGGACCTCTTCGATGACCCGAAGGACGCCATCGACGCGCTGTTGCCGCTGGCGCGCCTGCGCCCCGCGGATGCGTCCGTCATCGACCGGGCCGTGGCGGGGCTGCACGCCCTGGGCCGTCATGGCGACCTGCTGGACGTGTACGCCTCGGGCGCGGAGGCGGCGGGTGGCCGCCGGGCCGCGGAGCTGCTGTTGGCCGCCGCGTCGGTGGCCTCCAGCTCGCTGGCGGATGAAGACGCGGCCTGGACGCTGACCCAGCGCGCCGCGGAGGCCGCGCCGGAGGACCTCACCGCGCTCCAGGCACTGGTGACGGGCTTGCGTCAGCGGGGCGACTCCACGCGGCTGCTGGAGGCGCTGGAGCAGTGGGTGCCGCGCGTCGAGGACGCCGACGAGGCCGCGGTGCTGCGGTTGGAGCTGGCCGCGCTCGCGCGTGACGCGGGCCGCGTGGACGTGGCCCGCGAGGCACTGGAGGAAGTGGCCGCGCGTGGCGCCTCGGGCGCGGGTTACGCGGACGCGCTGGAAGCCCTCGAGCCGCTGCTGAAGGACGCCCCCGCCCGCCGCGCGGAGGTGCAGGTGGCGCGCGCGGAGCTGGCCTCTGGCCGCGAGCGGCAGGTCCTGCTCCTGGCGGCCGCGCGGGGCTTCGAGGCCGCCGGACAGCTGCCGGAGGCGCTGAAGGCCGCGAAGGACGCCGCCTCGGTGGAGCCGGACGTCGACGCCGCCCTGCGGGTGGCCCACCTGTACCGCGCGTCGGGCGAGGCGCCTCGCGCGGCGCGGGCGCTGCTTCAGGCCGCGCGGCTGGCGGCGCCGGAGGAGCGCCCCCCGCTGCTGCTGGAGGCCGCGGGCCTCTGGGAGAAGGCGGGAGAGCACGGTGAGGCGCTGGAGGTGTTCGAGCGCATCGCCACCGAGGCATCGGACATGCTCGCGCCCTCGGAGCTGGCCGAGCGCTTCGGTCGGCTGGGCGCCTTCGCTCGCGCGCTGGAGGTGGGCTTCGCGCCCGCCATGGCCTCGGGCGACCTGACCGACGCGCTGGCCATGGCCGCGCAGGCGGGCGACGCGGCGCGCACGCGCGAGGCGCTGTGGGCCCTGGCCGCGCTGGCGGACGCGGACCCCGCGCATGCCTCGGCCCTGGCGGATGGCCTGCGCGCGGAAGGCGACGCGGAAGGGTTGCTGGAGCTCGCGGGCCTGTCCGCCGCGCGTGACGCCGCGTTCGCGGTGGCGCTGCGCGATGAGGTGCTCCGCTCGGCGGCGGCCTCGGTGCTGCCTCGCCTGCGCGCGCTGGAAGAGCTGGCGCCCGAGCCGGGCTTCGCGGCCCGCCTGACGCTGTTGCTGCCTACCCTGGAGAAGCTCCCGGAGGCGCTGGCGGAGGCGGTGCTGACGCAAGTGCGCGCGCAGCCGGGCACGGTGCGCGTGGAAGCGCTGGCCATGGCGGCGGACGGCTGGCCCTCGCGGCGCAAGGCGCTCTTGCGCGAGCGTTACGCGCTGGAGCTGGAGCTGGGCCGCTACGAGGCCTGCGTGCGCACGCTGTCGCAGCTGGCGGGCGAAGAGTCGGACGCGGTGGCTCGCGCCGTCCTGCACCTGGAGCGCGGCGAGCTGCTGCTCAGCCCGCTGGAGCAACTGCCCGAGGCGCGCGAGGCCTTCGAACAGGCCCTGAAGGACGACCCCGCGCAGCTCCATTCCCTGCGGCACCTGTTGTCGCTGGTGGACCTGGGCGAGGAGCCCGCTGTCTTCGTGTCGCTGGTGGAGCGGCTGGAGCAGGCCGCGGGCGCGGAGTCCGGCAACACCTACCGCGAGCGGCTGGCGGACGCCTACGAGGCCCTGGGCATGGTGGCAGACGCCGCCGCGCAGCTCGAGCGGCTGCCGGAGACGGACGAACGGCTGGCCCGCCGCGCGCGGTTGGCGGAGGAGCGCGGCCTCACCGGCGAGGCCCTGCGCCTGCGCGAGCGGCTCACCGACGAACCCGCGGTGCTGGAGGCCATTCTCCGCGGCTACCTGGACGCGCAGTTGGTGTCGCCTGGAGCCCGGCTCGCCGCGCGCCTCTTCGAGGCCGGCGAGCTGTCTCCCGAAGTCACCCGCATGGCCGCCGAGCACCTCTCCACGGTGCCCGAGGGTGTGTCCCTGGCCGTCCGCATCTGGCCGCACCTGCTCCGGGAGCATCCGCTGGACGTGGATGGGTGGACGCTCTACGCGGAGGCCCTGCGGGCGCTGGGCCGGACGGAGGACTCGCAGCGCGCGGACGGCGTGGGCGCGGCCCTGTCCTCCAGCGACGCGGCGGCGCCTCAGGCCCCGGTGTCCACGCTGCCGGTGCCCTCGGGCTTCGAGCACCCGGTACCCGCCGGCGCGGTGCCGGTGACGGCCGAGCGCCTGCCCCGGCTCGCCGCGGCGCTTCGTCCCGTCCTGGCCTCGTTGGGCGCGGGCTCGCTGCAACTCGTGGTGGACCCGGTGGGCGGGGTGGAGGCGTACCTGGCCAGCGGCGATGTGCTGGTGCTGGGCGCGGGCGCGCTGTCCTGCTTCGGCGCCTCCGAGCTGAGCTACCTGTGCGCGCTGGCGCTGGCGCTCGGGGAAGACGGCGTCAAGCTGGCCCGTCCCGGTCCGGTGCCGGCCATGGAAGCGGCGGCGGTGGCGGCCTTCCGCGCCGTGCCGGCCTCGCTGGCGGCGGGGCGCGTCCTGGCGCGGCTCGACGCGGAGGTGCGTGGAGGGGACCCGGCGCAGGTGGATGTAGGCGCCGTGCTTGCCCGCGGCGACACCTTCCGGGCGCTGGCCCTTTGCGTGCTGGACGGCGTCTAGCCGTGTAGCGTGACGCCGCCATGCACGTGAAGCGCCTTGCTCTCGCCGCCCTGCCCGTCACGGCCGTCGCCGTGGCGATGGCCTGCTATTCCGAGCCGGTGTACCCGGGTGACCAGGTGCTCGGTTCGTTCCGCTTCGAGGCCCGGCTGGATGCCGCGCGCACCACGTGCGACGCCTCGGTGCCGGACTTCGCGCAACTCAACGACGCCGGTGTGTTCCTCTTCGAGGGCACCTTCTCGCGCGACACGGACGCGGGCACGGGCTTCTTCACCGTGCAGGGCTACTCGCGTGACGCGGGTTATGAGGGGCAGGTGGCCACGTCCACGCTGAAGGCCGTGGCGCCCCGCGCGTCCTGTGGCACGGGCTGCGAGGACTCCTCCATCGAGGAGACGCTGCGGGTGACGCTCTTCAGCGACAGCCAGGCGCGCAGCCTCAGCCGCGACTGTCGCCAGTTCGACGGCGGCATCCCCGACGGCTCGGTGCCGGGCCCCACGGAGAACGGTTACGACGTGTCGCTGGCGTGCGGCTCCCTCACGGACATCTTCTTGCCGGGGACCCGCAACTGCAATTGCCAGCCGTCCACCTGCACCACGGTGTACACCGTGCAGGGAGAGCGGAGGGATTGATGGTGAAGCGCGCGGTGGTGTTGATTTCGGGCGGCCTGGATTCGACGACGTGCCTGGCCATGGCCAAGGCGAAGGGGTTCGAGCCCGTCTGTCTGGCAGTGGCCTACGGACAGCGGCACGCCGTGGAACTGGAGCAGGCGAGGAAGGTCGCCGCCGCCATGGGCGTGACGGACTTCCGGGTGGTGTCCATCGACCTGCGGCAGGTGGGCGGCTCCGCGCTGACGGCGGACATCGAGGTGCCCAAGGACCGGCCTTCGGATGAGATGAGCCACGGCATCCCCGTGACGTACGTGCCGGCGCGCAACGCGCTGTTCCTCTCGCTGGCGCTGGGGCTGGCGGAGGTGGTGGGCAGCACGGACATCTACATCGGCGTCAACGCGGTGGACTACAGCGGCTATCCGGACTGCCGCCCGGAGTTCATCCGTTCCTTTGAATCGATGGCCAACCTGGCCACCAAGGCGGGCGTGGAGGGCGCGCGCTTCACCGTGCACGCGCCGCTGTCCGGCCTGACGAAGGCGGACATCATCCGTGAAGGCGTGAAGCTGGGCGTGGACTACGGCCTGACGCACTCCTGTTACGACCCGGACGCCCAGGGCCGCGCCTGCGGGCGCTGTGACAGCTGCGTGCTGCGCAAGAAGGGCTTCGAGGAAGCTGGCGTGCCGGACCCCACGCGCTACGCGGAGTCCGCGTGACGCCGCGCCTCGGCTGGGGCGTGGTGGTGGCGCTGGGCCTGTCGTCCGGGCCCGCGCTGGCCAACGACGCGGGAACGCCGAAGGCCACTGCGGCGCCGAAGGCCGCGGCCTCCCTGGTGGACGCCACCACGGTGGTGCCGGACCTGGTCGTGGACCTGCGCTACGCGACGGCGGACAACTTCTTGAAGCGGAAGGTGTACCCGGACACGGCGCGCTGCCTGCTGCTGCCCGAGTCGGCCGAGCGCCTGAAGAAGGCCGCGGACGTGCTGCGCGCCCGGGGCTACCGGCTGAAGGTGTACGACTGCTACCGGCCGCGCGCGGTGCAGTACCAGATGTGGGAAATCATGCCGGTGCCCGGCTACGTCGCCAACCCACGCACCGGCTCCAATCACAACCGGGGCGGGGCGGTGGACCTCACGCTGACGACGCTGGAGGGCCAGGAGGTGGAGATGCCCACCCCCTTCGACACCTTCACACGCGCCGCCCACCATGGGTACGAGGGCGGCACCGAGGCGTCGCGCAAGCACCGCGAAATCCTGCGCGAGGCCATGGAAGGCGTGGGCTTCAAGCGCAACCGCATGGAGTGGTGGCACTACGACCTGCCGGACGCGAAGAAGCGCCCCGTGCTGGACGTGCCCTTCTCCCCGCCATGACATGATGAAACCATGATGAACGGAGGGTCCGCCTGCGGCACGCTGCAGGCACCTCCCCAAGGGTGGTCACGGCGTGCGTGGCCCGGGATGGCACCCACGATGAAGCCCACCCTCTGCAATGCCCTCTGTGCCGTCCTCCTGCTGCTGTCCGCGCCTGTGCTGGCGGCCGGAGGCCTCTCCGGCACCGTCGTGCGTGCCAGCGACAAGAGCCCCATCCCGGAGGTGCGCGTCACCGCGACCTCACCCGCGCTGACAGCGCCCCGCTCCACGGTGACGGACGCGCAGGGCGGCTTCCGCTTTCCCCAACTGGAGGAGGGCGTCTACTCACTCCGTTTCGAGAAGGAGTCCTTCCAGGCGCTCATCCGGACGGACATCACGGTGAAGGCCGGGCATGAGCCCCGCGTGGACGTGGCGCTCTCCGCGGCGTTGCAGACGCGCCCCCCCGTGCTGCCCCCCGCGCCGGTGGACGATGACCGGGAGCGGGCACCCGCCTGGACGTTGCAGCACCTGCCCGTGCTCGTGCCGGATGGGGCGTGGCAGACCGTCTATCGCGCGTCGCTGGGGAAGCCGGGCTCCGGCGTCGAGACGCGGGGCTTTGGGGTGAACCCCACCATCGACACGGAGGAGTCGCGCGTCTCGGAGGTCCCCGTGGCCGTGGACACCCGCGCCTACGCGGTGGCGCGCGACTACCTGTCTCGTGACGTCTTCCCCGCGGAAGGCGCGGTGCGGACGGAGGCCTTCATCAACAGCTTCGACTTCGGGGACGAAGGCGAGCCGTACGGCCCCTTCTTGCTCTACGTCGAGGGTTTCCCTTCGCCCAGCCGCAAGGGCTATCACGTGGTGCGAATCACCGTGAAGGCCCGCGAGCCGGTGCGCGAGGTCGGCGTCCAGATGGAGTTCAACCGGAAGGCCGTCGCCCGCTACCGGCTGCTGGGCTACGAGTACCTGTCTCCGAACCCGGAGCCGCTCGACCCAGGCGACGAGACGGAGCTGTTTCCACTGGCCGCTGGCCAATCCGTCACCGCCATCCACGAGGTGAAGGTGCACGGGCCCTCCATCGCCTTCGGGATGCTCCGGGTGCGCTACGAGCAGGGCAACTCGAGCACCTGGCGCCGCGTGCAGATGATGATGCCCTCCAGCACGTTGCGCTCCGACTATGCCCGCGCCTCCTCCTCCACGCGCCTGGCCTACGTGGCCTCCGCGTTCGCGGAGAAGCTGCGAGGCTCCTTCTGGACGCGCGCCCTGGACTGGCCCCGGCTGCTGACGCTGTGGGAAGGCATCGGCGAGCCGCTGCGAGCCCGCAAGGACGTGGCGCAGCTGGGGGCGCTCATCCGCAAGGCCCAGACGCTGGACACGCGCAAGGAGCGCTTCGAGCGACTGATGCCCGGCGGAAGCTCGGACTTCGACGACGTGCCCTCCCTGGGAAACTGAGCCGCTCCGATGCTCCGCCGGTTGCTGCCCACCCTCATCGCGCTCCTGCTGGGCTTCGCCGGGCTGGCCTGGGGCCTGGGCTCGCTCCAGCGCATCTTCGCCACCGAGCGGGATGATGCGCAGGCCTCGCTCGATTCCCGCCGGGAGGCCCTGGAGCAGTACGCGCGTGCCTCCCTGGCGCAGTCCCTGAGAGACCGCCTGGAAGCGGCGCGCCCCGCGCTGGAGGCCGCCGCGCTGGATCCGCTCGCCCCCGCGACGGGGCTCTACCTGAGAGAGCGCGGTACGCAGCTGCTGCCCCGGTTGGCCCTCCACGACACCGGCGAAGACACGCCCGCGAAAGAGCGCTACGCGGGCCTGCGCGCCGGCACGGAGCGGGCGGACGAGGCGGAGGACCCCTGGGCGGAGCGGCTCGCGCTGATTCGCGAGGTGGACCGGGCGCTGTCACGCGGCGACCGCCGTGCGTCCACCGTGGCGCTGATGGCGCTGCTCCAACACCGCGCGCAGTACGTGCTGGCCTCCACGCGCGACGTGCCGGGCTTCCTGGTGGTGTTGGAGTCGCTGGCGGAGCGGGGCGACCCCGTGCCCCAGTTGATGCACGCGCTGGTGCGTGACGGCCTGGCGGACGGCCGCAGCGGCCGCCTGGATGGATTGCAGCGGCTGCTCCTGCTTCGCCGCGCGCGCTTCACGAAGGCGGACTTCGACTTCCTGCGCGAGCGCATCGTGGCGCTCTCCATGAAGGCCGGCGTGCCGGCGGCGGACTTCGAGGCCCGCGCCGCCGAGCTCGCGTCCGAGCCGTTGCCATTGCCCAGGACGCTCCCGGGCCCCGCGCTGGTGCGAGCGGGGTGGTACCTGGAGCCGCGCGGCGGCAATCACGTGCGGGGCGTGGCGGTGGACTCGGGCGCGTTGCTCCAGTCGCTGACACGGGAGATGCGCGAGCGCGGGTTGCTGGAAGCGGACGGGCAGGTGCGGCTGCTCGCGGACGCGGAGGTGTTGCCGCTGGCCGACCTGCCGCTGTCGGTGGACACGCCGGAGTGGGCGCGGGCCCAAGGGGCGCTGGCGCGACGCTACCGGCTGAAGACGGGCATGGTGGCCGCGTGCGCGGTGCTGGCGCTGGGCATCGCCGCGCTGGCCTTCGTGGCCCAGCACCGCAAGTTGCGCTTCCTGGAACTGAAGAGTGACTTCGTGGCCACCGTGTCACACGAGCTGCGTACGCCACTGGCCTCTATCCGGCTGCTGGCGGAGACGCTGGAGTGGCGGTTGGCGGAGGGCACGGACGCGCGCGACTACCCGGCGCGCATCGTCCGGGAAGCGGACGGCCTGGGCTTCCTGGTGGAGAACCTGCTGTCCTTCAACCGCATCGACAAGGGGCGCTGGGTGCCAAAGCTGGCGCCGGTGCGCCTGGACGAGCTGGTGGCCCAGTTACGTAAGGACTTGGAGTTCTGGTCCAAGGTCCCCGTGGAGCTGGAGGCGGACGTGGGGGATTTCTCCCTGCGCGCGGACGGGCAGCTCCTGCGCCTGCTGTTTTCAAACCTGGCGCGCAACGCCTGTGCCTACAACACCCGCAGCCCGGTGCGCCTGCGCATCGAGGCGCTGTCCGATGGCCGCGTGCGCTTCTCCGACAACGGCGTGGGCATCCCCCAGGCGCAGTGGGAGCGCGCCTTCGAGGAGTTCGTGCGCCTGCCGGGCCAGGGACATGATGCACCCGGCAGTGGCCTGGGACTGGCCCTATGCCGCCGCATCATGCGCGTGCACGGCGGCACCCTGCGCGTGGCGGCCTCCAGCCCGGAAGGCACCACCTTCGAGCTTCGCTTTCCTCATACGGTGACGACATGACCTCATCCGTTCCGGCGCTCCTCCTGGTGGAGGACGACGCCAACCTGCGGCTTGCGCTGCGCGACAACCTGGAGAACCAGGGCGGCTACGCGGTGGAGGAAGCCACCTGCGTGCGGGAGGCGCGCGAGCACCTGGGCCGGCGCGACTTCCAGCTCATCCTGCTGGACGTCATGCTGCCGGATGGTGACGGCTACACGCTGTGCCGCGCGCTGCGCGAAGAAGGCGTGGCGACGCCCGTCCTGATGCTCACCGCGCGCACCCTGGAGGATGACGTGGTGCGGGGCTTCGAGTCAGGCGCGCAGGACTACCTGGGCAAGCCCTACCGGCTGCGCGAGCTGCTGGCGCGCGTGGGCGCGTTGGTGCGCCGCTCCGGCGCGGCGCCGGTGAAGGGGCTGCGCTTCGCGGGCTACCGGATGGACCTGGACCGCCGGAAGGTGGAGACGCCGGCGGGCGCCTCGGTGGAGCTGACGCGGACGGAGTTCGACCTGCTCGCGTTCCTGGTGCGGGAGCGCGAGCGCGTGCTGCGCCGCGACGAAATCCTGGACGCGGTGTGGGGCCGGGACGTCGTGGTGGATCCGCACACCGTGGACAACTTCGTCTCCAGCCTGAAGAAGAAGCTCGGCTGGAACAGCACGTCCCGCTTCGCCATCCAGACGGTGCGCGGCGTGGGGTACCGGATGGAAATTGAAGCGGCCTGACGTCAGCGCAGCGGGTTGTGGCGCAGCCGTTCCGCCAGGGCGTCCAGCGCCGCCTGTTGGGAGGGCGGGGCGCCCAGCCGGGCCGCGTCGATGAGCGTGGGCGTCTGGGGCGCATCCACGCGCAGCAGGGCGTTGGAGACGGCGCGCCGCACGTCACCGTCCGTGTCCAGGTACGCCCGCACCAGCGCCTCGGCCGCCACGCGACGGATGGCGCCTTCCTCCGAGCGCGCCTTCACGCCCGAGGTCTTCCATGCCCACGCGGACCCAGCATCGCCCAGGGCCTTGGCCAACCGTCGCATGACGTCGCGTTCCGGCCGGGCGTCCAGTGCATCCGCCAACGCCCGTGTCGCCACGAGCCGCCGGCACAGACCCAGGGCCTCCATCGCGGCCTCGCCCCGGGCGTCCCTCTGTTTCGACGCGGCGATGAGCGTGTTCGCCGCGTCCAAGGTCTCCAGCCGCGCCAGCGCTCCCGCGACCGCGCGAAGGACCTGGGGCTGGGTGTCCGGACCTTCGAGAAGGCTCTTCCACAAGGGGGCCAGGCGGAGGTCACGCAGCGCCCCTGTGGCCTCCACCAGGCCCACCTTGAAGGCCAGCCGCGCGGACTCACGCGAGGGGAGCCGCAGCGTCTCCTGAGGTGGGAAGGCGAGCCGCTCCACCATGGGCCACAGCGCCTCCGGCCCCAGCGCACGAAGCCCCGGTGACACCGCGGCCAGGGCGCCCCGCTTCTTCGCGTCCAGCGCGTCCACCTGGGCGGCGGCCGTGTCGAACCGGGTGAACGCCGCTGGAGTCTCCCGGCGAGCCCGGGAGATGTTCGTCTTCAAGCTGGCCCTCCAGTCATCATCCGGGCGGGGCGTCTCCGCCCCACTCGCGCTCAAGGAGGCCAGCATCCAGGCGGCGCTGAGGCCGCGAAGCAGTGCGCGTCTCATCGTCCACCCTCCCACCACTTCACGTCGGGCACCTGCCGAGCGCTCTGGGTGGCGCAGTGGACTTCGCCCTGGGCGATGTGGAACGGCGCCCACGCATCCACCCAGTGCACGCGGATGCCATGGGCCCCGAGCGCCTCCTCGAACCGCGTCTTGAACGGGTCCTTCCCATCGATGAGCGGTCCGTGCGGGTCTGGCGCGACGACCTGCGTGGGCGTCAGCGACAGCAGGTTCAGCGTGGCGGGTTGGTACGCCGTCACGCCGTCTGAAGCGTGCTGGAAGAGGAAGGGCACGCGGATGATGTCGGCGTCCGTGAGGCCCGTCTCCTCGCGGAGGATGGAGAGCTGCGTGTCGATTTCCAGTGCCGCCACGGCGCTGGCATCCATCAGTTCGGGGTTGTCGAGCACCTCGGCGATGCTCGCCTCCGCGGGAATGGAGTACGCCCAGGACAGGCCGGCGAAGAGCTTCGCGTCTCCGTGCCCTCGGGACTGCGCGTCCTGGAGCATCCGCCGCGCGAGCGCCGGGTCGGCCACCAGGGCAATCCAGCCCCGAGGCGTGGGGGCGGACAGGAAGGTGAACGTCTCATCCACGTGGTCCACGAACAGCCACGAGGTGTCCACGTAGATGGGAGGCTGCACGGCCTGCGCCTCCAGCATCTTCGTGAAGCTGGGGTCGGGCTGATAGTCCGGCCGAGAGTCCGGCCCCCGGCCCCGGAACAGCCGGCCCAGGGGATACGTGACACCGTCCTTCTCGTAAGGCGGGATGACCTCCGTATTGCCGAAGGAGTTCAGCGTCTGGGATGCCATGGACATGCCCTGCTGGTACTGCTGGATGGCGGCATTGTCGGGGCCGCGAAGCCAGAACGCGATGCGGCCGGCCGCGCGCAGGGGCGCGTTCGCGTCAGTGTTGTAGACGTGCGGCGCGCGGTAGTGGACCTGCATGACGTGCTGGCGGCCCCCCGGGCCGGGCATCGACATGTACGCGGGCTCGAAGTAGTCCTGTGTCCACAAGTCATCCACCGCGAACTCGGAGTAGACCATCCGCTCTCCTGAGTCCGCGAGCACGCCGCCCAGCGCCTGCCGGAACTGGTTGGCCTCGATGCTGGCGGCGGGCTTGGAGACGAAGACGTTCCACGCGGGCGTCATGTGGTGGAAGAGCACCACGGGCGCCACGCGCATGCGGACGGTGTCGGTGAACACCGGGTCGTGCGGATTGTTCCGGCCGATGGTGAGCACCACGTCCGCGAAGCCATCCCACTCCTCGGGGTCACGAACGATGTCGCGCCCCTCGATGGCGAGCACCACGCCGCGCCGTATCTCGGCGGTCGACAGGAACACCGTGTCGGGAAAGCCGCCCGAAATGAAGTTGCCCCGCACGCGCTTGAACAGGCGCACCTTCTTGCCCGCGGCCCCGGACACGATGACGGAGCCCACTGTGCCAGGGGGCGCCTCGGGCCAGGGCACCGTGCGCAGCCGGGCCAGGTCCTCCAGGTCCGACTCGCCATTCACCACCGCGTCCATGGCGTCATGGCACTGCGTCAGCGCGTCATCGCTGATGCGGTGGGGGTCCATGGAGAAGGGGCAGGCGTCCTCGTCGTCGTCCAGGTTGGCCAGGAAGATGGCGCCGCGCTCCGCCGTCCAGGTGTCCTCGCCCTCGTCCTCCGTGGGGTTGTCGAGCTCGACGATGCCATTGCGATTCACATCCGCGCGCAGGTCGACCACCGGATGAAAGGGCCCTTCGAGTGGATCCTCGTTTCCGGGGCGTCCCCCTTCGTCATCGGCCACGGGCCCGCAGGCGCTGGCCCACAGGCATGCCAGCAACAGCGGCAGGAGACGTGCTCGGGCAGGCGGGGACGGCGGCATGGCGCTCTCCGGGGGCACCGACGGGCAGCCCGGTCCCGGTGGAACGACATCGTGCGCCCTACGGCAAGTCACGATGCAGTGGCCCGGGAGTCCTTTGCGCCAGGAAAGCGTCATTTGACTTCGAGCCCACAGCTCACCGCGTAACTTCAGGTACCGTGTGGGGTTCCTCCATCGTCATGCGACTTCTGTCTGTCGGATTCCTGGTGGCCTTCGTGCTCTCATGTGCGAGCGGGCCGCACCCCACGACCGTGGTGGCGTCGGAGCCTGTGTCGGCCGAACCCGCCTTCGACGAGGCACGCGCGGTCCACGTCCTGAGGCGCATGGCCTTCGGACCTTCGCGGCAGGCGTTGGCGGACCTGCGGCGCCAGGGCGTGGAGGAATGGATGGCGTCGCAGCTCTCCCGTCCCGGTGCGCCGCTGCCCGCTGGTCTGGAGGCGAAGCTTCAAGCGCTGCCCACGTTGACGATGTCCATGGCGGAGCTGGTGCGGGAGTACCCGCCGAAGCGCCAGCGGGAGGAAGCCTTGAAGGACGGGCGTGAGCCACAGCGTCCCGCCCTCATCGGTCTGGAGCAATCCGCGGCGAAGCTGCTGCGGGCGGTGGAGAGTCCCAATCAGCTCGAAGAGGTGCTGGTGGACTTCTGGTTCAACCACTTCAACGTGTCCTCGGACAAAGGCGCGGTGCGGTGGATGGTGACGGCCTACGAGCGCGATGCCATCCGCCCGCATGTCTTCGGCAACTTCCGGGAACTGCTGGGCGCCACGGCCCGCCATCCGGCGATGCTCTTCTACCTGGACAACTGGCGCAGCGTCCGTGACGGGATGCCGGAGCGCGTGTCACGCGAGCCCGAAGCGCCGAAGCCCGGCCTCAATGAGAACTACGCGCGCGAGCTGCTGGAGTTGCACACGTTGGGCGTGGAGGGTGGCTACACGCAGCAGGACGTGCGCGAGGTGGCCCGCTGTTTCACGGGCTGGAGCATCCGCAAGCCGCGCCAGGAGCCTGCGTTCTACTTCCGTCGCCGGGCGCATGACCCGGACGACAAGTGGGTGCTGGGACAGCGCATCCCCGGTCAGCGGAGCGTGGCGGATGGGGAGCAGGTGTTGGACCTGCTGGCGCGACATCCCTCCACCGCGCGCCATGTCGCTCGCAAGCTGGCGCGGCGCTTCGTCTCGGACACGCCGCCGCCGGCGCTGGTGGAGCGGGTGGCGAAGGTGTTCCTCGACTCGGGCGGGGACCTGCCCACCGTGTACCGCGCGCTCTTCCAGTCACCAGAGTTCTGGGCACCCGAGGCGCGGGCGGCGAAGGTGAAGACGCCCTTCGAGTTCGTGGTGTCCGCGCTGCGAGCCACCGAAGCGGAGGTGACGGTGCGCCCCCGGCTGGTGCAGTCCCTGGCGAAGATGGGCGAGCCGCTCTTCCGGGCTCCAGCGCCCACGGGCTTTCCGGAAGGGGCGGCTCCGTGGGTGAACAGCGGCTCCCTGGTGGCCCGGCTCAACTTCAGCCTGGAGCTGGTGTCCGGGCGGATGCCGGGGACGAAGGTCGCGTTGAAGACGTTGGCCACGCCGGCCGAGCCCACCGAGCGCGCCTGGGTGGACGCGCTGGGCCACGCGCTGCTGGGCGCGCCTCCGTCGGAGGAGACGCGAGCGACCATCCTCGACGCGCTGTCGAAGCGCGCGGAGGCCGCCAGCGCCGTGGGAGAGACACGCCCCGTGGACGTCCCGCTCATCGCCGGGTTGTTGCTGGGCTCGCCGGAGTTCCAGAAGCAGTAGGGGAGATGTTCCACTCCTGGGGTGGCGGCATGTCCTTGTCCACGCGGCTACAGGACGTAGCCCTTGGCTCCCACGAGGATCGACTGGCTCAGCAATGAGTGGAACTCAGTGCGGTTGCCTCCGTGGTGCATGACGCCTACCGCGAAGAGCGCCAGGCGGCTCCAGACGTTCCACTCGGCATAGGCGGAGGCCTGCCCGCTGCCGTCCACCAGGTTGAGCGAATAGCGAAGCTGCCAGGTGGGCCCGGTGTCGGTGGGGTTGTTCTGCACCTGCAAGAACAGATAGTGCCGCCCCAGCAGCGCCAGCCCATTGTTGAGCGCCGCCCCCAGCGTCTGGCCCGCGAGCGCGGCGTCAGCGGAGGGCGTTGCGAGGACGGAGGAGGCGCTGCTGGCGATGTCGAAGTACCGCGCGCCATCCGCCCACCGGTAGCCTTCATTGTTGCTCAGGTACTCCAGGTAGATGGTGTGGCCGGAGTCCAGCGTGTAGCCACCGCCAGCGAGGGCGGAGTAGAGGAGCCGGTGGTCCCGGACATGGCGCGGCAGGAAGGCGCCACCCACGGCGTTGGGGATCCGCTCGGGGTAGAGCGCGGCCGTCCCCTGCCGCAGGCCACCTTCCGCGTAGAGGAGCAGCGCCTCGCTGACGGTGGTCTGCCCGAAGGCACCCAAGCGCGGGCGCTCGTGGGCCCACCGCTTGGAGGCGTTCAGTCCCACGACGGAGGACTCCGCCGTGTAGTCCACCTTCAGCAACGACAGGGCCTTGAACCCGTCCTCCTTCTCCCATTGCCAGTCACCGCGCCCGTCGCCGAACTGGTGCAGCAGCGACAGGGACAGGGCCTGCGTGGGGGACCAGGTGGCCTGGGCCACGTCCACGCCTCGCAGCTCGCGCATGGGGTTGTTCCGGCCGTTCTCGAAGTAGATGGGGTTGCTGGGCGAGCGGAAATTGGAGGGCCCCCACATGAGCACGTCCCTCCCCAGAGACACCGCGAGCGACTGCACCGGGTAGAGCGTCACCAATCCCTGGTTCACCCAGGCGTCGAGCCGCGTCTCCGGTCCCGTCTCCCCGAAGCGCCGCCACTCGAAGCGGGCCCGGGGCTTCAGGCTCACCTCGAAGGTGTCCGTGGCGAGCTTCAAATCAAGCCGGCCCTCCACCTCCGTCTGCCCTGCTGGAAGACGGGCGATGCGATTGCCAGGATTGAGCAGGCTGTTCTCACGGAGTCCTCGCTCACTGTCCAGTGCCAGCACCTGGAGGCCGGCGGAGCCCTGCTCCAGCAGCTCCTGGAACGCCTGGGCCTTCGCCGTCGTACCCAGCCCTCCCGCCAGCAAGCCCACGAACAACGGCAGGCCCGCTGGCGAGAAGACAGCGATTCGCTTGGAGCGCATGCGCCTCAGTTCCCAAGCCGGTTGACGTCGAACGTCCCGCGCGCCAGCTCCGTCACCTGAACGTCGGCGTACTCCAGCGTCGTCTTGGCCGGGGTGAGCGCGTCCTGGATGGTCATCTTGCTCACGAAGGGGAACGTCTTGCCTTCGTGGGTGAGCTGGTTGCCGTACTCGAAGGTCGCGGACTTCAGCAGCTTGCCGGAGAGGGAGAAGAACTCCGCCTTGACGCCGACCTGCCGCTCCTTGGAGACCCAGTAGGTGATGCGGTCATAGGTGCAGAACGTGTTGATGGCCTTCAACTCCAGCACGTAGGTGGTCTCGCCGTTGACCTCCTCTTCGCGCAGCAGCTTGCCCTGGTAGTCGACGGCGTAGTTCGTCGACGCGATGTCGCCTTGAGACGCCTGACCGGAGAGCTTCTGCCTCGGTGAGATGGGGATGGGCTTGCGGAGGCCGGGACGGCTCATCCACATGTTCCGGTCCACCTGGAGCAGCTTGGAGCCCTTGAAGCGCACGGGCTCTCGCGTCTCCGCGAGGCTGGCGGTGGCGTTGGCCTTCAGGGTGAGCAGCCGCTCGGGCTCCTTGTCCACGCCGCTTTCGGGAGTGATGCGGACCGTCCAGCGGATGCCAGGAAGCCCGCCACCCCGCGAGCGGTCCGAGGCCCTGAGAATCTCCGCCGCGTCTGGCTCCGCCGCCCGCGCCGGGCCGGTGTGCAAGAGCAGCAGCCCCAGGATGAGCGCCAGGATGTGTTTCATGGTGAGGTCTCTCTTTCCGTCAGACATGGCCCAGCGAGTCGGTGATGCACTTGCGCGCGGCGGTACGCGCCGGGAAGAAGGCCGCGGCGATGCCCAGCAGCGAGAGCATCACGAACGTCCTCGCCATCCGGGGCACGTCGAGGTCGACCATGAGGCTGACCACGTTGGAGGAGTTGGGCGGGGTATAGGTGATGCCCGCGCTGTTGACGGCCAGCCGCACCAGCAACGTGAAGAGCAGCCCTCCGGCGCATCCCAGCACCACGAGCATGAAGGCCTCGGTGGTGAAGAGCCGCAGGATGCCCGAGCGGCGAAGACCCATGGCGCGCAGCGTTCCAATCTCCCGCGTCCGCTCCACCACCGTCATGCTCATGGAGTTCACGATGCTCATGACCACCACGATGAAGACGTTGCTGAAGATGAAGGCGAAAATCATGTCGAACAGGCGCTTCACCTGTGAGTAGAAGCTCGACAGCTCCAGCCACGTCTTGAGCTCCACGTCGAAGCCCGCTTGCTTGAGCTGCGCCGTGAGCTCCGTCCGCGCCTGCTCGGTGAAGGCCTTGTCATCCAGCAGCACGATGAGCCGCTCGGCGCCGTCGAAGTCATACAGGGACTTCGCCAGGTCGAAGGGCAGGTACAGGAACTTGTCGTTGGTGCCGACGTTGCCCGTGTTGAAGTCGTCCACGATGTCCACGTCTAGCGCATTGGCCTGACCTGTCACCGTGCTCACCAGCAGCGCGGCCGAGTCGCCGGGCTTCAGGTTGAGAATCCTGCCCAGGTCCTCCGCCGTCGCCACTCCGATGGGGTTGTCCGCCTTCAAGTCACCCGACAGCTTGCGCTGGAAGTCACCCTGGAGCTTCTTGACGTCCTCGGGGACCATTCCCTCGCCCACGAAGACGGTGGACGCGGTGCCGTTGGACACCATTCCGCTGAGCGACATGCGCGGCGTCACCAGCCGGGTGTGAGGGTATTGCCGGAGGATGGGCATCACCCGGTCCAGCTCCTCCTTGGAGAACATGTATTGCGCCGGATGGAGGCGGCCTTCGGTGCGCAGGCCTTGCTTCATCACCGTCAGGTGCCCCAGCAGCTCCCCATGGATGGCCTGCTTGGCCAGCCCGCCGTACACATACTTGATGTATCCCGCGAAGAGGCTGATGGAGGCGAAGCCGAAGCCCACCGAGAGGAGGGTGACGAGGCTGCGCCGGTGATTCTTGAGGATGTTGCGGAAGCCAATGGAGAAGTAGTTCATCGCACAGCCTCGTCTGTCTGGAGCAGACCGTCCTTGAGCAGGAGCTTCCGGTCGACCAGGTCCAGGAGCCGCGGGTCATGGGTGGTGAAGATGAAGGTGACGCGCCTGGTGCGGTTGAGCTCACGCATGAGCTTGACCACCATGTAGCTGTTCTCCGAGTCCAGGTTGGCCGTGGGCTCATCCGCCACGACGATGGACGGCGACGTGACGAGCGCGCGGGCAATCGCCACGCGCTGGCGCTGACCGCCACTCATCTTGTCCGGGCGCGCGCTGGCTTGATTCTCCAGGCCCACGTCCTTGAGGGCCTGACTGGCGCGCTCGCGCACCTCGGCGGCGCCCACGCCCTGAATCTGCAGCGGCACCATGACGTTCTCCAGGGCGCTGAGCACGGGGATGAGGTTGAAGCTCTGGAAGACGAAGCCGACCTTGCGGCTGCGCAAGTCGGAGAGCGCGTTGTCCGTCAGCTTCGCGATGGGCGTGCCTTCCAGCGACACCTCACCCGAGGTGGGCGCGTCCACCAGCCCCAGGATGTTCATCAGGCTGGACTTGCCGCTGCCCGACGGGCCCCAGATGGCGACGAACTCTCCCCGGTGGATGCGCAGGGAGACGCCTTTCAAGGCTTCGACCCGTGTTTCTCCCAGGACGTAGTCGCGCCGGATGTCATTCAGGGACAGGAGCACGTCCTCGTTCGCCGTGCTTGCCGCCGTCCCTTCCAAGTTGGCCATGTCTGTGTTCCTCGATGCTAGAGCGCCCGGACCAACGCCGCGCCGGCGTTGCCCCCGAACGAATAGGAGTGCGCCAGGGCCGTCTGGACGGGCCGGTGGGGCCGCGGCTGGCGCACCAGATTGAGCTCGAACTCCGGCTGCTCGGTGCCGGCGTGGACAGGCAACCCACCTCCCCGGACCGCGCCGACACAGGCGAGCAGGTTGAACATGTCGCTGGCGGACTCGGCCTCGCCCATGAGTCCCTTCACGCTGCTGAGGGGAACGGCGCTCGCCGCGGCGCCCATCACCGTCTTCAGCGCGGCCACTTCCGCCCTGTCCAACGACTGCGTGGAGTTGCTGGCCGCGGCGATGTAGTCCACGGCCTCGGGCGAGGCTTCCGCGTCGCGAAGCGCCTGACGCATCGCGGAGGCCAGTCCCCGGCCCTCTGGGTGGTGGATGCCGAAGGCGTGTCCGTCGTGCGCCACGCCCAGGCCCGCGAGCTCCGCCAGCGGGGTGGCGCCTCTTGCCCGCGCGGACGCGAGCGTCTCCAGCACCACCACCGCCGCCCCCTCTCCCATGATGTAGCCATCTCGCCGGGTATCGAAGGGGCGGCTCACGTTGGCATCACTTAGCACGCCAATGTCATCCATGTCGAAGTGCGTGGCCGTGGTGAACAGGTCGAACGTCCCCGCGATGAGGGCGTCCGCCCGCCCACTGCGCAGCGCCTGCGCCGCCAGCGCGAGCACCTGGAAGCCGCAGGCGTTCCCTGCGCTGATGGCGTAGTTGGTGCCGCGCCAGCCCCAGCGGATGCTCAGCGCGCTGGCCACCGCGTTCGTCACGGTCTCCTGGAACAGCAGCGGTTGAACGAAGCGCGGCTCGCTGGTGATGATGCGGTGCCAGATGTCCTGGCTGACCTCCGCCATGGCCCGGTAGGTGCCCAGGAACGCGCCCACCCGCTCCGGGTTCCACGTGGAGGGCCCATGCCCCGCCATCTGGAGCGCCTCCTCCGTGGCGAGCATCGTGTACTGCGTCCCTCGGGGCGCCCGCCGCAGGTTGTTGGAGCCTGTCAGCGCGGACAGGCTCCCCTGCGGGACGCGCGCCCCGTGTTTGCAGCCGCACCCGGACACATCGAAGTCGTCGATGGGGCGGATGGCGCTGCGTCCCTCGGCGAGCGCGTCCAGCAAGGGCGGGACGCCCGCCCCGTAGGGGGACACCGCGCCCATGCCGGTGATGACCACTCGCATCTCGTCTGTCATTCGCGTACCGCCAGCCATGCGTTTCCCCTTGTGTTCCATCAGCCCTCCCAGCGGCGGAAGACCATCGCGGCGTTGTTGCCGCCAAAGCCAAACGCGTTGGAGAGCACCGCTTCCAGCTTCGTAGGCCGGCTGTGATGGGGCACGTAGTCCAGGTCGCACTCGGGGTCTGGCGTATCCAGGTGCAGCGTGGGCGGCAGGAAGCCGTCGTTCAGCGCCACCACCGCCGCGGCCGCCTCCATGGCGCCGCTGGACCCGAGGCTGTGGCCGACCATCGCCTTGATGGAGCTGACGGGGACTCGGGTCTGCTCGCCAAAGACATGCTTGATGGCGCGCGTCTCGATGACGTCATTGGCCGGCGTGCCCGTGCCGTGCGCCTTGATGTAGCCAATCTGCTCGGGCTTCATGCCCGCGCTCGCCAGCGCCGCCTGCATGGCCCGCGCGGGGCCTCGCCCCGTCTCGTCGGGCCGGGTCATGTGGTAGGCGTCCGTGGAGCCGCCGTAGCCCGCGAGCTCCGCCAGGATGTTCGCTCCGCGGCGCTTCGCGTGGGCCTCGCTCTCCAGCACCCACAGCGAGGCGGACTCGCCCAGCAGTGTCCCATCTCGGTCCTTGCTGAAGGGCCGCAGCTTGTCGCTCGCCAGGGAGCGCAGGACGCCGAAGCCGGCCTGGGGCATCTCACTGAGCGGATCGACTCCGCCCGCGAGCATCACCTCCGACCGCCCGGAGCGAATCACATCCATCGCCACGCCCAGGGCATGCAGGCCCGCGCTGCACGCGGTGGACATGACCAGGCTGAGTCCCCCCAACTGGTACTGGCTGGCGACGTGGTCACTCATGGCGCAGATGAAGCTGTCGAGCACCAGGGCTCGCCAGGGTTCCTTCAGGCCCGCGCGTCCGCGCCGGTAGGGGTAGTGCAGCGCGGCGTAGCCTTCCTTCCTCGCGGGCATTCCTCCCAGGTTGGTGCCGAGCACCACGCCAATGCGTGAGCGGTCCTCGGCGTCCAGGTCCAGCCCGGACGCCGCCAGCCCCTGCGCCGCCGCCACGCGAATCATCTGGGCGCCGCGACTGAGGTAGGGCAGCTCCTCGGGACTGAAGTGCGCGGAGAAGTCGATGTTCTTCAGCTCGCCAGCGGACTGACACCGGTGCTTGCTGGCGTCGAAATGGGTGACGGGCGCGATGCCATCCCTCCCCGAGCGAAGCCCTTCGGAGAACTCCGCCAGGTTGTTGCCAATGGGCGTGAGAACGCCAATGCCGGTAACGACGACTTTGTTGCTCATTCTGTTCCTCTCAACCCGTGTTGCGCGATTCCTTGAAAAGACCGCTGTCGCGAGCGGCGCGCTACAGCACCAGCCCGCCATTCACGCGCAGCACGTCGCCGACCACGTAGGCACTCTCCGGAGACGCCAGGAAGAGCGTGGCGTTGGCGACGTCCTCCACGGTTCCCAGCCGGCGGATGGGGGTGGCCTGGATGAAGCCCTCGCGCACCCCGGGACGGTTCATCAGCCCCGCGACCATCTCCGTCTCCACGAAGCCAGGCGCCACGCAGTTCACCCGGATGCCATGTGGCCCCAGCTCTCCCGCCAGCGCCTGCGTCAGCCCAATCAAGGCCCCTTTGGTAGCGGCGTAGGGCACCTGTCCCGCGCGTCCCCTGATTCCGGCGGAGGAGGACATGTTGATGATGGCGCCACGGCCTTGCTGCACCATGGTCGGGATGACCGCCTGACAGCAGGCGAGCGCGCCGTAGAGATTGACGTCCACCGTCTCCCGCCACGCCGCGGCCTGGAGCATCATCAAGTGCCCATCCCGGCTGATGCCGGCGTTGTTCACCAGCACATCGATGCGGCCGAAGTGGGAGAGCGCCGCCTCCCGGAGCTGTCCTGGTACGTCGGGGCTGGCGACCGAGCCAGGGACCAGCACGCAGCGTCGGCCCTGCGCCTCGACCTCGGCGGCGGCCTGACGCGCGGCCTCCGCGTTGCTCCCGTAGTTGAGGACGATGTCCGCGCCCTCCGCGGCGAAGGCGAGGGCAATGGCCTTGCCAATGCCACGCGAGCCGCCCGTGATGATGACCGCCTGCTGCTGGAACCGCTGACGTGCTGCCTGGGACTCACTCACCACAGACCTCCGGTGGCAGACAGGCGCTGACCCGTCGTGAGGTTCGCCGCGCTCGAACCGAGGAAGAGCACGGCCTCGGCAACCTCCTCCGCGCTCCCGAGCCGCCCCAGGGGACCCAACTCGCCATCGAGCCGCTCGCGCTGCGCTGGGGTGAGGTGTGCTGTCTCCTCCTTGAGGAGTTGGACCGCCAGCGTGTTCACGGAGATGCCTTGCCGGGCCACCTCGTTCGCCAGCGCGCGTGTCATCGCGGTGATGCCTTCGGCGGCCACGCGGCTCGCGCCTCCGGAAGCGGCATCCAGCAGGTTGATGATGCGCCCCGAGCGCTTGCGCATCATCGGGCGGATGACCTCCTTGCAGAACCACGCTGTTCCGCTCAACTGGCGGTCGAGCACGGCCTTCCACTGTTCGGCGGACAGGTCGCTGAGCCGGCCGGCCGCGCGGCTCAATGACGCGTTGATGAGCAGGTCGATGCGGCCCAAGTCCGTGGCGACACGGCGGACCACCGTGCCTACCGCCTGTGCGTCAGAAGACTCACAGGCCAGGGCCAGCTCCGCGCCCAGGTTCTTGGCCAATGCCGTTGCCTCCGCCTCGTGCTCCGGCAGGAAGACCAGGGCCAGACGCGCCCCCGCCTTCCCATGGCGCCGTGCAATGGCATTGGCGATGGGCTGTCCTGCTCCGGTGACCAGGACCACCTGCTGGTGGAGAAGACCGTCCAGGAACGGTGTGTTTGTTTCAGGGTGACTCATGTGACTTTGAACCTCTCTGGGAAAGCACCATGACGCCGATGGCAGCCGGGACAGCGTCGGCCCAGGCCTTGACCTCGACGCGCACCGTGGTTCGCCACCGCTTGAGAATGTTGGCTTCCATCCGCAGGACGCTGCCGGCCGGGATGGGTGTGTGAAATGTCATTGTCTCGATGCCGCCGAGGTACCAGACAGACGGTGTGACTTCGTCGGGCTCGCGCAGGAGCATGATGGCGACCTGTCCCAGGGCATCCACCAGCAGGCAGGAGGGCAGGGCGGGGGGCGCGTCTCCGAAACGCTCGAACATCATCTCGTTGCCGGAGACCTGCTTGAACGTCCTGCCAAAGCCCGGTGAGAGCGTCTCCACCGCGTCGACCAGCAGCATGGGGAATCGGTGTGGTGTCCCGCCGTAGATGCGGGCCATGGGGTGCTCAGTCATGAGCACCCCCGCGCAGCACCACGGCCAGGGCGCTGCCCTCACCTCCCAGGGCGGTGACCAGCGCGCATCCCTTGTCGAGGGCCCGCGTGGCCAGCACGACGGCCAGCATGCCCGCCGTGCTGAAGGTCTCTCCGAGCACGTCCTTGGGACAGCTCACGGGCACCTTCGCCGCGTGCGCCCCGAGGGCTTCGTGGAGCCCACGTTGCTCCCATCCGTTGAAGTCTCCTCGGCCGCTCGCACAGGAGAAGACGGCGCCCAGTTGCTCGGGCTCGATTCGGGCCAGGTGCATCGCGTCCCGCACCGCGCGGGCCAGCGTGTGCGCCTGGTTCGTGAGCGAGCCTCCCCGGTGCCCGGTGCCCAGGACTTCCGCGTGGCGGTGTGCGCCGCGCGTCAGGGCCCGCGTGTGCTCCTCCAGGACCAGGGCGCACGCTGCTTCACTCACCCGCATTCCCTCAGGCAGGGCGATGCCAGCCAGGAGCATGGGGCTCAGGGTGTCCGCGCCCACCACCACCATCCGCTCCGCCTGCCCCTCCTCGATTTGCTGGCAGCCGAAGCGAAGCGCCTCCAGTCCCGCGGCGTGGCCCGAGCACAAGGTCGCGGTGGGACCGCGAAGGTCGTGCACCATGGAGATGTAGCCCGTCGCCGCGTTGGTGACGGTGTTCTGGAACACCACCGGGTTCCCGTAGCGGCCGCCCCGCTCCAGGATGGCTTCCAGGTACTCCGCGTTCGTGGGCAGGCAGCCGTAGCTGGAGCCGAACGCGATGCCTGTCTGGAGCGGATTGCCGGGCCCGGCATCCTCGATGGACAGCGTGGTCGCGGTGAGCGCGATGCGCCCGAGCCGGTCCATGTGCCGCAATTGGGCGGACTGCTTCGCGAACGCCGCGTCGGGAATGCGCTCCGCCAAGGAGGACGGTGGGCCCGCATCGCCTTGGGAGAAGCGCTCCCAGAGGGCCGCAGGTCCCGTGGCCCGGGGACACACCGCGCCGAGCCCGCTGATGACGATGCGCCGGCTCATTGGGCGGCCCTCCCTGTCTCCGGAAAGCGCCGGGCGACGAGGGCGACGTTCGCCCCACCGAACGCGGACTTGGTGCTCATCAGCGTGTCGATGCGTTGGGCGCGGCCCTCGCCACGCACCACGTCGACGTCGCACTTCGGGTCCAGCTCCTCGCAGTTGAGGGTGGGCGGGAGGAAGTCGCGAGCCATGCCCAGCACGGAGCCGATGAGCTCCAGCGCGCCGGAGGCCCCCAGCGTGTGGCCGAAGTAGGGCTTGAGGGAGTTGACCGGCACCGACGCGGCTCGCGCACCGAAGACGCCTCGCAGGGCCTGGCACTCCGCGGGGTCATTGGCCGGCGTCCCGGTTCCGTGGAGGTTGACGAAGTCGATCTGCTCCGTCGTCAGCCCGGCCTGTCGCAAGGCGAGCGTCATCGCTTGTTGGAGCCCCCGACCCTCGGGGTGGGGGCTGGTGGGGTGATGGGCATCGCCCGCCGTTCCCCAGCCGCACAGCTCCGCATGGATTCGCGCGCCCCGCTGGCGCGCGTGGTTCAGCTCCTCGAGCACGAGGATGCCCGCGCCCTCGCCGAGTACCATCCCATTGCGCCGATGGTCGAAGGGGCGGCACACCGTGGGCGTCATGGCGCGCAGGACGGAGAAGCCACTGAAGCTGAGCAGGGTCAGTGCGTCCGCTCCTCCCGCCAGCATCACGGAGGCCCGTCCCTGACGGATTTCGTCCAGTGCCCGGCCCATGGCGAGGCTGCTGGACACGCAGGCCATGGTGACGGTGGACAGGATGCCGCCCAGGCCGAACCGGTCCGCGACGTTCCGCGCGATGGAGGAGAAGGGGACCTCCCCGAAGTGTCTCCGGCGAGTGTCCTCATCACCTCCGGAGCGAATGACCTGTTCGAGGGACAAGGCGGGTCCACGGCTCGTGCCCAGCATGACCCCCGTCTCCTCCCGCCAGCTCCCCTGGGCTTCGAGCCCACTGTCGCGGAGAGCCTGCTCCGCGGCGTGAAGGGCCAGCTTTGACACGCGGTCCACACCGTCGTCGGGCGCCTCGTCCGGCAGGTCCACCACGCCCGCGGAGTACGTCCGGCCTTCGATGTCGAACGGGGCGGTCCGCCGGATGCCGCTGCGGCGGTTCGACAGGGCCTGGGCAAGCTCGTCGGCGGACAGCGCATTGGCGGCCGTCACGCCAAGGCCCGTGATGACGACGCGGTGGGGGCTCATGAGAGCTTCTCCAGTGGCTCGGACGGCGCCGTGTCCACCAGACAGTCGTGGCCCGGGATGATGTGGCGGTATTCACGGAGGAGCTTGCGGCGGGTGTGGCTGTAGAGCTCGGTGTCTTGCGCGAGCTGGAGCTCCCGCTCGGCGTTCTCCACCAAGGTCTTCCGTGTGAAGAGCGCGTCCCCCGCGATGAGGATTTTTCGCGGCGTGCCCTCATCGTCCGTGCGGGCGCGGTGCGCGACGACGGAGATATGCCCATGGGTATGGCCCGGCGTGGGCAGCACCTCGACCTCCTCCGTCAGCCAGTGGCTGCCGTCGACAGGGACGAAGCGCGAGTCACGTTCGAGCACGCGGTTGTAGAACCCGATGTTCCGAGTCACCTCGCGCACGATGGACCGGACATAGAACTCCTTCACCGTCTGGTAATGCTCGCGCAGCAGCTCCGAGGTCGCGGCTTTCCCAGGGGTATGGTCCTGGTGATACGCCTCGATGAAGTGCGCGTTCTCGACGAAGTCCTTGGCGCCCACGACGTATTGCGCGTTGCGGAACAGCAAGTGATTGCCGCAGTGGTCGTAGTGGAGGTGCGTGGCGACGACCACGTCCACGTCATCCGGTGTCAGGCCGCGTTCCTTGAGTGCCAGCACCAGGCGTCCCGCGTCGTCGCACAGACCGCTGTCCACCAGGATGTTGCGCTGTTGGGATTGCACGAGGGTGACAGTGGAGCGCAGCCGTGGAAAGCCGCTCCCCTGGAGCAGCACATTCAAGAGCATGGTGATGTGTTTCCTTGGGCTAGGCGCCCAGCATCAATTCGCCGTCGGCGACCAGCGCTTCACCCACCCGTGCTTCGACCTTCACGTGGTGGATGGTGCCGAGGCTCTTGAGGTGCGTGGCCCGGACACGGAGCTGGTCTCCCGGAACGACAGGGCGGCGGAAGCGCATCCGGTGGATGTTGGCCATCACGCCCGGCCGCGCTGGCTGCTGTGTCGCCGGCTCCACGGGCGCGAGGTCGGGGCGGCTCCTCGTGCGGAGCATGACGCCCGCCACCTGGGCCATGGATTCGACGATGAGCACGCCGGGCATGATGGGGTGCTCGGGAAAGTGCCCTTGGAAGAAAGGCTCGTTCGCCGTGACGCACTTGATTCCCTCGGCGAACACGCCGGGTTCCAAGCTGTCAATCCGGTCGACCATGAGCATCGGATAGCGATGCGGCAGGAGCTGGAGGAGCTCCTGGATGCCGAGCCCGGCGGGCGTTGCTTCCTGCTGATTAGGCACAGGCGGCCTTCTTCCCGCCTTCCGCGATGAGCCGGTTGACCAGCGCCGCGAGCGTGTCGATGGAGTGGAACTCCTTGGCGACGCTGTCATCCGCGATGACGACGCCCCACTTCTCCTCGATGCCGACCACGATCTCCAACGCCTCGACGCTGTCGAGTCCCAGACCTCCCGCCTCACCTTCCTGCGAGTCACCGCCGAACAGCGGTGCCCCGTCCGGAATGCTCGCGGGGTCGATGTCCAGCCGCAGGCGGTCGACGATCATGGCCTTGAGGCCGCTCTTCACTTCCGTGTTGTCGGGGTGCATCCAGCGTCTCCTGATGTTGAGAAACCAACGTATCGGAGCCCTCTGACATTGCTGGATAGGTTGGAAACATAGGCAGGACGTCGTGCTAGTCACGTCTCCCGACATGACCCCATTCGCCCAGCGGTCCCGTCTCTTCACGCCGGCTTGTTCGCTGGCGCTGCTGCTCCTGCTCGCCGCTTGTGGTGGGGATGAGCCGATCTGGAACCTCACCATGCGCGCCCGTCATGGCGACGCATGGAGGGATTTCACGGAGTCCCCCGGCTCGCATTTCATCACCGAAGAGGGGGCGGGGAGCGCGGGGCTCAGGGAGATGTCCGTGTGCGGCTTCCATGGTGTGACGGACGCCGACGCCGACGGCACCTACCAGTCCTGCATGGAGCTGCGATTCGACTTCACGGCCCTGGGCGCCGACCGCTCGGCGCTGACCATCGCGGGCACCGCCATCCCCCTGGCCTACGGTGCCGATGGCACCGCTGAGTTCACCGCGCAGGTGGGCCACGCTCCGGCAATCGTCTCGGCGTGGGCATGGACGGTTTGTGACGAGATGCCGCGCTACATCGAGCAGACGCCTCAGCAGCTGCGTGGAGAGCTGGTGCTCGATGATCCTCCGAAACTCAAGGGCCGTCTCTCGCTCCGGGCCGACGTCAGGAGCGAGGGGCCCTGCCAGGGGGACGTCACCGAGCTCGAGCTGGTGTTCGACCTCGACCGCTGATGGCTGTCATTCGGCCAGCAGTTCCTGGACCGGCTGCGCTGCGGCGGACGAGAGCCGCCAGCGTCACGGCGCGGGCGCGGCGTCCTCCAGCTCCGGCGTCGCCGGAGGCTGCAACGGCGGAACGCTCGTGGGTTTGCCGTGGGCGTCGAGCGCGACGAGCACGAAGCGCCCCCGCGTCCCGAGCTGCCGGTCCCCCGTGAGCAGGTCCTCCGCGTAGAGGTCCACCTCCACCGTCATGGACGTGCGGCCCGTGGCGACGATGCGGGTCTCCAACTCCACGAGCTGGCCCTGCCGCACGGGGACGTGGAAGTCGACACGCTCGCTGCTGGCGGTGACGACGGTGCGCCGTGCGTAGCGCGAGGCCCCGATGAAGGCGGCCTTGTCCATGAGGGCCAGGGCCTGTCCGCCAAAGAGGGTGCCGTAGTGGTTTGTCTGCTCCGGGAAGACCATCTCGATGAGGCTGACCTCGGTGATGCGTCCCGCTTCGATGCGCTGCTTGGGGGAGGGCTCGGGTGTCATGCAGGGTCCTGGGGTTCAGAGAGAAGGAAGGCGGCGGCCCGCCGAAGGTCGGCAGCTCGGTCCACGGCAGGTCTGTCAGCAGTCCGCCATGGCGTGTCAGGACATCGGCGAGCGCGTCCAACGAGTCGATGACGCCTGATGCTGGGCCGGGGCCCGTGAGGCAGTAGCCCCAGGTGTGGGGCGCGGCCTCCGTGTCGAGAGAAAGATGGGAAGCGCTCCGTTCGAGCGCCACTGGAGCCCAGCGGATGCGCCAGGGCGATGCAGCCTCCATGGATGTTGAATCGTCCGTCCTCCACGCAGCGCGGGCGACCGAGGTCGCCCGACAGGGCTCCCGCGTGGAAGAAGGATTGTCGCGATGCACGCGCGTCGGCGCACACCAGGCCCCGGAGGAGCCCACGGACCGACCTTCGCCCCCCACGGGCGACTGGACACACGAGCGGGGTTGGGTCGGAAAAGCCGAGGCGCGCGCGAAGACTGGCTGGAGGCTCCAGCGCTGCTCGGACCTTCCGGCCGTCCCACGCGGCTCCAGGTCGAAACCGTCCGTGGATTTCTCCCACGAGCGGATGCGGGCAGGTCTTCGGGCTCGTGAGCACTCCGGTCGGAGCCGGGTTCCTACTGCTCGTCGCTTCCCAGTTCCCAGGGGGAACCAGTGCGTGTGACGAGGTTCGTTCTCACTTACCGCTGCGGGGCAGCCCCGGATTCACACCGGGTTCCCTTTCAAGCCCGGGCCAAGGCCCAGGCACCCACATGGGGCGGTATGTACTGTCGGCGTTCTTGGACTGTCAAGGCGCGCGGACGCGCCGCGAGGGACGGCCGCTGGAGGTGTTGTGCGAGTTAACCTCTCGTTCGGAGCTCCAGACGCCATGACCGCACCGCTGACTCGCCGCCATCTGTTGCGCGCCCTGGGAGTGACGGGCGCGGGGCTTGTTTGGGCTCCGGGGTTCCTGGGACGGGCGCTCGCCGCAAGTCCATCGTCAGCCGCTCGCCGCACGCTGGTGACAGTCTTCCTGCGCGGAGGCGTGGACGGGCTCTCGCTGGTGCCGCCCATCGAAGATGCGGCGTACCACCGGGCGCGCCCTTCGCTGGCGCTGCGGGCAACCGGGCCGGATGCCGCGCTGAAGCTGTCAGGGCCGTTCGGTTTGCATCCGAGGCTCGATGCGCTGATGCCGCTGTGGCACGACGGCCGGCTGGCGGTGCTGCATGGCGTGGGATTGCCGGAGCCGGTCCGCTCCCACTTCGACGCGCAGGACTTCGTGGAGTCCGGAACGCCGGGGCGCAAGTCGACGCCGGATGGCTGGCTCAACCGCGCGCTGGAGGAAGAGGAGGGCGCCGCGCTGCGCGCCGTGGCGCTGCAACCCACGCTGCCTCGCTCGTTGTTCGGAGACGCGGGGGCGGTGGCCATGGGGCGGCTGGAGGAGTTCCGGTTGCGAGGCGGACGCCGGGGGGAGGATGCCACCCGGGGCTTCAGTGCGCTCTATGCGGGCGCCGTGGACGAGGCGCTGCGGACGACAGGGCAGGGCGCATTCGAGGCGATGTCCCTGCTGGACGAGGACCGGCTGGCGGAGCTGCCTTCGCGCGCGGCGGTGGCGTATCCGAAGGGGCCGCTCGGGCAGCGGCTGCGGGACATCGCGCGGCTCATCCACGGAGAAGTGGGGCTGGAGGTGGCGGCGACGGAGTCGGGCGGTTGGGACACGCATGCCGCCCAGGGGGCCGCGACGGGCGCGTTCGCCAACCGCTGCCAGGAATTGGGGAGCGCGCTGTCTGCCTTCTCCGCGGACCTGGGACCTCGGCTGGAGCAGGTGACGGTGGTGGTGTTGACGGAGTTCGGCCGTACCGTGCGGGAGAACGGCAGTCGCGGAACGGACCACGGTGTGGGCAGCGCGATGCTGGTGCTGGGCGGCGGCGTGAAGGGTGGCAAGGTGTACGGACGCTTCGATTCGCTGGCGCCGGACCACTTGCAGGACGGGCGCGATGTGCCTGCATGGACGGACGTACGCGCGCCGTTGGCGGAAGTCCTGCGTGCCTGTCGGCCCGGTGTGGAGTTGGCGAGGGTGTTCCCTGGCTTCAAGCCGCCTCCGTCACTGGGCTTGTTTGGATAGGCGCTGCGCTCAGCTTCTCGGTGGGGCAGGCGGGGGAGCGGCATTTCTCCGCCGCTCCCCCGAGCGGTCCACGTCCGTATTCACGTCGAGCCGCCACGGTTCTTCCACATCAGCTCACGTCCCTCCGCTCAGCGGCAGCAGGCGATGCGCCCGCAGTTCGTATAGAGACAGGTGAGCTCGTTGGGCGTGGGGGTGGCGGGGCAGGTGGCCTCGGCATCGCCGCCGGTGATGAACGCCAGCGTCGCATCCTCCAGCTCCATGACGGAGGCGGGGCTCGCCGGAAGCGCGGCGCGCTCCGCGTCGGAGAGGCTGTCGTAGTAGTCGGCGTCACGCCAGGCGCGGAGGATGTGGTTCTTGTCGCTGTGGCTCATGGTGCTGCTCCTCTTGGGTTGTTGGGGGACTGCCAACGGACCGCCAACCCTCGCGGTGCCGGAGTTCGTCGGGAACGAAGCCGCTTCACGAGACGGGAGGGGCCACGGAGAGCACGTCCGCCACCCGCTCCGGCGCGGCGAGCCGCAACAGGCCGTGGGCGATGCCCGCGAGCCCCACCATCAGCCCTGGCGTCTCGATGCTGTCGGGCAGGCCATGCAGATGGCCGTGCGACTCGATGCCCTGGAGGATGCCGCCCGCGAGCTGATAGGTGCGCCGCAGCAGCGTGTCATCCTGCAGTGCGCGCGCGGCCTCCAGCAGGAAGAGCACGTTGCCCAGGTCGCCATGACACAGGCCATGGTTGTAGCCGAGGCCTCCCGCGAGCGTGGCGCGGACCGCCGCGGCGATTTCCTCACGCACCCGGTGGTCATCGAGCAGCGGCAGCCCGGAGATGCGCGCCAACCCGATGCCGGGTGCGCCATTGCACCAGCCACACATGAAGGTGGGGCCATCACCGCCGTGCATCCCGGCGTCGGCGCGGAGGTCGGGCCAGTCGCCGGCCTCGGGCGAGAACCGGTCACGCTCATACGCCAGCGCCTCCAGCGCCGTGGTGTGGAAGCGGGACTCTCCCGTGGCGGAGGCCAGCCGCAGCAGCGCCAGCGCGATGCCCGCTCCTCCATGTGCGAGTCCGCACAGCGGCTGGCCACCGGTCGCGGGTGAAAGCCAGCCCATGCCATGGGATTGGGGCGTGGCCGTCTGGAGCAGCTTCTCCCCACAGACGCGCGCGAGTCGTGACGCTCGCTCGGACGGATGCCGCGCCGCGAGCGTCAGCAGGCCCAGCAGGGCGCCCGCGCAGCCACTGCCCAGGTCCAGGTGCTCGTCCTGCTCCACGCGGGGAGCCATGGCGCCCACGAACGACTCGGCGGTCTCGAACAGCGCGCGCTCCCCCCACAGTGCCCCCAGGTGGGTCAGGGCGTAGAGAATGCCGCCCCAGCCATTGAGGATGCCCACGCCACGGACCTGCGTTGGCGCGGCCTCCAGGCGCCAGGTCAGGTGGCGCAGTGCGCCTCGTGCCGCCTGCGTGAAGCGTGCTTCGCCCGTCAGGGCTCCGAGCTGCGCCAGCACCAGCGCGATGCCTGAGAGCCCCTGGTAGAAGTCCACTCCCACCTGGACGAGCCGCCACTCCTTCGTGTCGGACATCTCGAGCGACAGCCAGTGGGAATGGCCCGCGCCGGAGAACGACAGCGCCACCAATCGCTCTCCTACGCGTCGTGCAGCCGTCAGCAGTGCGTCTGGGTGCGCGGGCTCGGACGGCTCGCGGAACGGATAGCGGGGGCGGTCGCCAGGGCTTGCCGCCAACTGGACCCGGCCGAGCGCGCTTCGCAGCAAGCCGAGCTGCCGCTCGTGGTCATCCGGCGACAGCCCCATCAAGCGCCGCCGCGCCCGCTCCAAGCCAGAGTCGTCGAAGAAGTCGGGCAGGTGGCGGCCCGCGCCTGACCACAGGTCCTTCGAGCCGGGCAGGGCGGTGAAACGGGGGATGTCGCCGCGCTGCAATTCCTCCTGCTCCAAGGGGATGAGGGCCGTCAGGTACGGACGCTCCTTCACGGCCAGCCAGAGGTGGTCGAAGAAGCGCTGCCGGTCCAGTGCGTCCCCCATCGCATGGGGATGCATGCTCTCGTGCAGCAGGGCGTCGTAGCTGGCTGTGCCGCGAAAGAGCACTCGCACGGGCGCGTGCTCGAAAGCCGCGAGCGGCCCTCCTGGGGCGAGCAGCGCATCCCGGTGCGCGGCGAGTAGCCGGTACAGGGTAGAGAACCCCTGCGCGAGCGCGTCCGCTTGCACCGTCACGGAGACGTCCTGTCCTTCCATGCGAGGACGGTTCGCCGCGCCTGGAATCTCCATCCGCCGCCGCTCGAAGCGGAGCTGGTCCGTGCCGTGCGCTGTCGCCACCAGATAGCCCAGTGGTGTGAGCTGTCCCTCGCCAGCGCCCAGGGCGCTGAAGTCCACCTCCGTGCCGTCTTTCGCGCGCCATGCGGGTTGGGGCAACAGCCCGCTCTTGAGCACCGTACCGTTCAGCACCGCACCGGGTTGCTTCTCCACGTCCCGGATGGATGCTGCGAGCGTGTGTGGATGGAAGAGTGTCTCCAGGTCCACCAGGACGGGGTGCTCGCCCACCGCGATGAGGTTCTCGTAATGGATGTCGGTGACGTCCAACGCGTAGAGCAGCGCGACGAGCGCGCCTTGCCGCAGATGGAAGCGCCGCACCTCCTCGGCTGACTGGCAGGGCGCGGCCTCCACGTACTCCATCCACCCGTAGCCCTCCGAGGAGAGGACCTCCGCCGTGCGCAGCGGAGACGTGAGGCCGCGCGCGTTCAGCCAGGAGAGGAGTTGCTGGAAGGCGGCCTCCGCCGTGAGCGGGCGCGGCTTGTACACGAGCCGCAGTCCCGAGGCGAAGCGGAGCAGGAAGACGGTGCGTCCACCTCGGTGCGGGTCTGACAGACCACCTTGGGCCTCCACCAGTGGGCCGGGAGGAACGCCGCCGTGGAAGCGGTGCCACAGCGCGGCGGCGTCCCGGGCCAGCCGCTGCATCAGCTCCACGCCCGTGGCTTCCCACGCGGTGACGTACTCCACGGCTTGCCGCGCGAGCACCGGGTAGCGGGCAAGGATGTCGAGCGCCACGTCGCGTCGCCGGAGGTGCTGGGCGAAGTCCTGGAAGCGCGCTTCGGGCGTGTCTCCCTGGAGTCGCCCTTCGAGCTGAGCGATGCGCAGCTCCACCGCGAGCGTCCGTCCCAGCAAGGGCATCAACATCCGCGGGAGCGGCGCGAGCAACATGCGGGCGGTGTGCTCTGGCTCGAACGGCGCTCCGGGCGTGTCACGCAGGCAGGTGTCCAGGGCGGAGATGAGCCGTGCGTGTGCCGCATGGACGAGTGGTTCGACCAGGCTGAGCAGGGCCACGCCCGGTGGCATGGGCTCCGGCCAGGAGAAGGGCGGCGATATCTCCGACACGTAGGCCTGCTCGATGACACGTTGCCACGGCGGAGGCGCGCCCATGCGTGCATGCAGCGCCTCCGCTGGTTCTCCCAGGAGGGTGTGCAGTTCCGCTTCCGTCAGCCCCGAGGCACGCAGTCGCTCGGCCCAGAGTGCGTCCCGCGTGAGCGGTTCTTGTTTGCGCCAGCGTTCCAGCCTGCGCCGCGCGCGTGCCTCGTCCACCGCCTCCGGCGTGCCGCGCATCCGGAGCGATGGCAGCCGCTCTTCCAGGGCATGGCCCAGCACCCAATGAGACGTCACGCCTTCTCCAATCCAGGCAGCGGCCTGGGGTGTCCGAGTCGTCCTTCGGCGTGTCTGTGAGAGGGCTTCCAATCGCTATCGTTGCATTGCCGCCGGTTCGGATGCCAGGGGGCCTGGCCGGGTGGGGATGACAGGTTCTGCGCACCACCGGCGTGACGCCACTCGCCGTCGCACTGCGTTGCGAACTGCGGCACACTGGGCCGATGCTTCGGCTGCGCCGCATGCTCATCCTCATCCTGGCCACCTTCGGATCGCTCTACCTCGTGTTGTGTGTGGCGGTGTTCGCGCTGCAACGCTCCTTGCTCTACCCGGCTCCCAAGGGCACGCCGCCGCTGGCGGAAGGTGACGGCTTCAGCCGCCTCCCGTTGGAGGGCGGCCTGTTCGTGGACTTGTTCCACCTGCCGGCACCTCCGGGCGCGCCCACGGTGGTGCACTTCCACGGCAACGGGGAGGAGGTGCTGACGCAGATAGGCCTGGGCAACTTGATGCAAGCGCGGGGGCTGGGCTTCCTCACCGTCGAGTACCCGGGCTATGGCGCGTCACCGGGGCGTCCCACGGAGGAAGGCATCTACGCCGTGGCGGAAGCGGCGCTCGCCTGGCTGCGCGCGAAGGGTGTGAGCGCCGAGCAGACGGTGCTCAGTGGCCGCAGCCTGGGGACGGGCGTGGCGGTGGAGATGGCGCGGCGCGGGCACGGTTCGCGGGTCATGCTCGTGAGTCCGTACACGTCCATCCCGGACATCGGGGCCACGGCCTTTCCCTTCCTGCCCGTCCGCCTGTTGGCCCGGGACCGGTATGACACCGCGTCCAAGGCCGCCGCCGTGAAGCTCCCCGTGCTCATCATCCACGGAGAGGAAGACACCCTCATCCCCGTGGACATGGGGCGCCGGCTGGGCACGCTCTTCCCCCAGGCCGTCGTGGAGACAGTGGCGGGGGCGGGGCACAACGATGTCCTCGAAGACCCTGGAAAGGTCTACAGACATCGGATGGCGTCATTCGCGTTGGGAGAACCCTGAGCGGCGGAGTCGGGTGGATTTGACGCTGTCTGTCTGGCTTCAATGTCGACCCATGGCGACATGGCGCCGCACCGGGGCGGTGTCGAAGGGGACCGGGCGCACGGCCCCATGAGCGCTTGGACAGGACCGCGCTCTGGCTTGCTCGAGGCCGCCGCGACTCCTACGCTCCCTGCCGCCGGCGCAGTCCTTGTGCCGGCGTCCACCGGGAGCCCGCCGCATGTCCAACCCCACCTCGCCCGTCATCGGCATCATTGGTGGCAGTGGCCTGTACCAGATGGATGGCCTGACGGACGTCGAATGGAAGAAGGTGACGTCCCCCTTCGGTGAGCCTTCGGACGAGCTGTGCTTCGGCACGCTCGGAGGGCACCGCGTCGTCTTCCTGCCGCGTCACGGGCGAGGCCACCGGCTGGCGCCGACGGACATCAACTTCCGCGCGAACATCGACGCGCTCAAGCGCAGCGGGGTGACGGACCTGCTGTCGTTGTCCGCCGTGGGGGGCCTGCGCGAGGAATACCCACCGGGCACCTTCGTCGTCGTGGACCAGTTCATCGACCGGACCTTCGCCCGGGACAAGAGCTTCTTCGGCACGGGGCTGGTGGCGCACGTCTCCATGGCGAAGCCGGTGTGCTCGCGGCTGGGGGACGCGGTGATTTCCGCGTGCGAGGGCCTGGGCGTCGTCGCGCGCCGGGGCGGCACGTACCTGGCCATGGAGGGGCCGCAGTTCTCCTCCATCGCGGAGAGCCACCTGTACCGGAGCTGGGGCTGTGACGTCATCGGCATGACGAACATGCCGGAGGCCAAGCTCGCGAGGGAGGCGGAGCTCTGTTACGCGACGGTGGCCATGGTCACCGACTTCGACTGCTGGCATCCGGACCATGACGCCGTCACGGTGGACCAGGTCGTCTCCGTGCTGCTGGGCAATGCGGGCAAGGCGAAGGGGCTGGTGAAGAACGTGGTGCCGCTGCTCGGGTCGCATGCCGGCCCCTGTGCACAGGGCTGCCACAAGGCGCTGGACCACGCCATCATCACCGCGCCCCCGGCCTGGGACGCCGCCATGGTGGAGAAGCTGTCCGCGGTGGCGGGCCGGGTGCTGCGCCGATGAAGGTCCATGGCAAGCCGATGCGCTCCATCTGGCTGGCGCCGGACGCACAGGCCGCGGAGGCCATTGACCAGACGCGGCTGCCCCACGCGCTCGTCACCGTGCGGCTGACGACCCTGGATGAAGCCGCTCATGCCATCCGGAGCATGCAGGTGCGCGGCGCGCCCCTCATCGGTGCCACCGCGGCCTATGGCGTCTGGCTGGCTTTGCGCGCGGATGCCTCGGACGGCGCGTTGGAGCACGGGCTCGCGGTGCTGCGGGGCACGCGCCCCACCGCCGTGAATCTGCACTGGGCCTTGGATGACATGCGCCAGCTCCTGGCGCCGCTGCCTCCCGCGGAGCGGGTGGCTGCCGCGCTTCGCCGCGCGGAGGCCATCAGCGACGAGGACGTGGCCATCAACCGCGCCATCGGTGCGCACGGCCTGAAGCTCCTGGAGGACGCCTGGGCGCGCAAGGGGCGCCAGGGCCGCCTGGAGGTGCTCACGCACTGCAACGCCGGCTGGTTGGCCACGGTGGACTTCGGCACCGCGCTCTCGCCCATCTACCAGGCGCACGACGCGGGCATCCCCGTGCACGTCTGGGTGGACGAGACGCGCCCGCGCAACCAGGGCGCGCAGCTCACGGCCTGGGAGCTGGGGCAGCACGGCGTCCCGCACACCGTCATCGCGGACAACGTGGGGGGCCACCTGATGCAGCACGGGCAGGTGGACCTGTGCATCGTCGGCACGGACCGCACCACGGCCCAGGGCGACGTGGCGAACAAGATTGGCACCTACCTCAAGGCACTGGCGGCGAAGGACAACGGCGTGCCCTTCTACGTGGCGCTGCCCTCGCCCACCATCGACTGGACGCTGCGGGACGGGGTGCGTGAGATTCCGATTGAACAGCGCGACGGCACGGAGCTGAGCGACGTCACCGGACGTTTGGCGTCGGGCGAGGTGGCCACGGTGCGGATTACGCCGGAGGGGAGCCCCGCGGCGAACTACGCCTTCGACGTGACGCCCGCGAGGCTGGTGACGGCGCTCATCACCGAGCGCGGCGTGTGCCCGGCTTCGCATGACGGGCTGCTGTCGCTCTTCCCGGAGCGGCGCGGGAGGGCGGAATGAGCGGTGCGTGCGAGCACCTCGCCCTGCGCGAGTCGATGATTGCCACCGCGCGGCGGATGAATGCGTCCGCGCTCAACCAGGGTACCTCCGGCAACCTGAGCGTGCGGGTGGAGGCCGGCTTCCTGCTGACGCCCACCGGCATGGACTACGACTCGCTGGTGCCGGAGGACCTGGTCCTCATGCGCTTCGACGGCAGCCACGAGGGTCGCCGGAGTCCGTCCTCGGAGTGGCAGCTCCACCGGGACATCCTGGCCGCCAGGCCGGAGGTGGGCGCGGTGCTGCATGCGCACTCCATGTTCTGCACCACGCTGGCGTGCCTGCACCGGGACATTCCCGCCTTCCACTACATGGTGTCCGCCGCGGGCGGCACGGACGTGCGCTGCGCGCCCTATGCCACGTTCGGCACGGCGGAGCTCGCGGCCCACGTGCTGGCCGCGCTGGAGGGGCGCAAGGCCTGCCTGATGGCGAACCACGGCATGGTGGCGGTGGGCAGGGACCTGCCGGCGGCCTTCAAGCTGGCCGTCGAAGTGGAGACGCTGGCCGCCATGTACTGGCGGGCGCTCCAGGCGGGTGAACCGGTGCTGCTGGACGGCGCGGAGATGGCGCGCGTCCTGGAGAAGTTCAAGACGTACGGACAGCAGCCGACGCCCCCGTCGCGCGAAGCGTGAGGACCGTCACCTCTGTCGGCACGCCGATGCGGAAGGGCAGCCAGTGCCCCGTTCCGCCGGACACGTAGAGCTGGTGGTCGCCCTGGCGGTAGCGGCCCAGCATGTACTTGAAGGCGAACCAGAAGGCCGGGACGCCCAGGAAGGCCACCTGGCCGCCGTGGGTGTGGCCGGCCAGCGTCAGCCGTGCGCCGCGCTCGGCCGCGAGCGGGAAGAAGTCCGGATGGTGCGTCAGGCAGAGCACCACCTCTTCGGGCGCTACGTCGCGGAAGCCGGCTTCCGCGGACTGCTGCATGCGCTCCGCCTTCACGCGGTGACTGCGGCCGGACATGGGGTAGTCCACGCCCACCACGCGCACGCGCTGGCCGGCGTGCTCGAAGGCATGGGACGTGTCCACCAGCAGGCGCACGGGGCCGCCTCGCGCCTCCACGTCGGCGTAGGCCTGGCGGATGGCCTCCAGGCCGCGCCAGTGCTCATGGTTGCCCAGGATGGCGAGCATGCCGTGGCGGGCCTTGCACTCCGACAGCGCCGCCATGGTGCCGTCGAGCTGGTCCAGGTCGTCGATGAGGTCCCCCGTCATCACCTGGAGGTCCACCTTGGCGTCGTTCATCGCCCGCACGGCGTCTTGGAGGTACTGGGTGTCGATGAACGTGCCGACGTGGACGTCCGTAATCTGGCCGATGCGGAACCCATCCATCGCCGGAGGCAGGCCGGGGAGGTGGATGTCGACCTCGCGGACGGAGAACTGCGTGTAGCCGTTGGCGAGCCCCACCGAGCTCGTCCCGGCCGCCAGCAGCGGCACCGCGCGGCCGGCGTTCGTCAGCAGGTTGCGGCGCGCCATGTTCACCGGCGGGGTGGGGTTGGCCTCGGGCGCGGTGAGGGGCGGCGCCTGACGGGCGGGCCGGTCCAGCCACCTGCGCAGCAGGAGGAAGGGCGCGCCGGCGAGGACAATCATGATGATGGCGACGGACCAGCCCACGGAGAAGACGCGCAGGGCCGCATCCCCCACGGGGAGCTGCGCGTGCCGTCCGGCCACCGCGGAGTAGAGCCACGCCACCAGGGACAGGAAGGTCCCCAGCGCGAAGACACCCAGGCGCCACTTTCGGAGCAGGCCGGGCCACAGCGACCGGAGCACGGCCCAGGCGCCGACGTTGAAGACGAGGAGGAACAGCAGCCTACCCATTGACGGTGCTCCCGTGGCGTGAAGGGGAACAGTCATAGCCGGGGCGGGCGACATGCGCCGCAGGAAGTGGCTGGGGCTTGGACGGAATGTTCCGTCCCCGGGCCGCTCAGCCCCGGCTGGGACTGGCCATCCGCAGGTGGGCGTGGAGCGTCTCCGTGCGCAGGTAGAGGAACTGGGCATCGCCAAAGGCCAGGGCGTCGCCGTCGTTGAGCATCCGGTCCTGGTCCGGCCCCAGCGAGGAGGCGTTGACCCAGGTGCCATTCATGGAACCCAGGTCGCGCACCGAGCAGTCACCGGCCTGGGCGTGCCACTGCAGGGTCGCATGGTGCTTGGACACGGACGGGTCGGGTACCACCAGGGAGCAGCCTTCGATGCGTCCCACGGAGAACTCCTCTCCCTCCGCCTCCGGCCTGAGGAAGTGGACCTCCAGGGCATCGAACCCGCGCAGCATGACGAACAGCCGGTCCACGAGCCGTGTCCGGTGAGCCATGCCCACGGTGCGTGCCTCGCCGAGCCGCATGGCCACCTGTTGGAAGACGGGCTCGGGAGGTTGTTGGACCAGCACGACGCGGCCGGACGCTTCGAGGAAGGCCTCCAGGGTTGCCAGGGCGAACGGGCGCAGTTGCTTGACGGACGGCATGGTGCCCGCACCTTAGACCGCGTTGCGCGAAGTTGGCGCTGGACCGCGTCCATTCCCCATGGAGTGTCCACCGCCGGTCGGGAGCCGCGCCGTCCTTCCGCGCCATGACGCGCGCGACCTTTCTTGGGGGAAATGCGTCCGCTTTCATCGCGCCGGGGCAGTTGAACCCCTTCCGCGAAGCCCTCCAGGAGCGACGACATGATGATGCGGATGAAGCGGTATGGCGCTGGACTGTTGACGGCGTGGTTGCTGGCGGTGGCTCCCGCCTGCGGCGACTCGGATGAAGGCGCGCCACCGGACGCGGGATTGCCCGACGCGGGTGACAGTGGGATTCCGGATGCGGGAGACAGCGGCACGCCCGATGCGGGTGAGGAGCTGCCTCCGCTGCTGGTGCCCGCGGGCTGCAACCCGCTGGCCTCCGAGCATGACTGCCTCCTGCCATACCCCTCCGACTACTTCCTCGAGGAGGATGCCGCGCTGCCGTCCGGCCACCGGGTGCGGCTCTCCGAGGCGGCGAAGTTGAAGGCACCGGACGGCGCCGCGTTCGACTTCACGGACCTCCACCCGGCGGACGGCTACTCCCATGGCACGCAGGTGCTCGCGCTCTTTCCGGACGGGGTGGATGACGCGCGCCTGCCGTCGGTGACGAGCCCCACCGCCGCGACGAATGGGAACACGGTGTTCCTCGACGCGGAGCGCGGCGAGGGTGTGCTCCACTTCGCGGAGCTGGACCCCAGGGCTCCGGACGACGCGCGCCGCGCCTTGCTGCTGCGGCCCGTGGTGCGGCTGCGCAACACGGCCCGCTACATCATCGCGCTGCGCGGGCTGACGGCGAAGGACGGCACGCCCGTGCCGGTGCCTGAGGGCTTCCGGCGCATCCGGGATGGCCAGACGGCGGGAGACCCGCTGCTGGCGCCGCTGGCCGCCAGATACGAAGCGGACATCTTCCCGGCGCTGGAGGCCGCGGGTGTGCCGCGCGCGGAGCTCCAGCTCGCGTGGGACTTCACCACCGAGTCGCAAGAGGGCGTCACGCAGGACATGCTCCAGGTGCGCCGCCTGGCGATGGAGGCGCTGGAGGCCACGCCCCCCGCCGTCACGGTGACGGACGTGCGAGATGACGTGGACGCCAACGTCGCCCGGCGCATCACCGGCACCTTGCGGGTCCCGCTCTTCCTGGAGAGCGACCAGCCCGGTGCGCTGCTCGCCCGTGACGAGGAAGGCCGTGTGCGCCGCAACGGCGACGCGGAGGTGCCTTTCACGCTCCAGATTCCTCGCAGCGTCTGGGGGCAGTCCGTGGCGCCGGTGCGCTTGCTCCAGTACGGCCACGGCTTCTTCGGCCGGCAGGCGGAGGCGGATGGTTCCTTCGTCCGGCCCTTCATCCAGGCCACGCGGATGGTGGTGCTGACGGTGGACTGGTGGGGCATGTCGCAGACGGACGCGCCGGGCGTGCTCCAGGCGATGGCGGGCAACCCTGGCCAGACGTTGCGCTTCACCGACCGCGTCCACCAGGGGATGGTGAATCAGCTCGCCGTGACGTACGCGGCCCGGACGACCCTGGCGGAGCTGGCCGAGCTGCAAGACGACGGCGTGCGCGTCTTTGACCCGGAGCAGACGTACTTCTACGGCATCAGCCAGGGCCACATCCTGGGCGGCGCGTATGTCGCGCTGTCGCCGCACGTCTCACGGGCCGTGTTCAGCGTGGGCGGGGCGGACTTCTCGCTGATGATGTTCCGCGCCCGGCCCTTCGGCATGTTCCTGGATGCGATTGCCCAGACGGTGCCGGACGCGCTCGACCAGCAGAAGTTCGCGGCGCTGACGCAGACGTCCTTCGACCGCATCGACCCGCTCACCTATGCGCCGCACGTGCTCGGCGACCTGTATCCCGGAGCGCCCGCGTCGCGCCGGGTGCTGGTGCAGTACGGGCTGGGGGATGCGCAGGTTCCCAACGTGGCCACCGAGCTGCATGCCCGCGCCATGGGATTGACGCAGCAACTGCCCGCCACCTGGCGCGTGCCCATGCTGCCCGCGGAAGAGGGAACGGTGGAGGGCTCGGCGCTGGTGCAGTTCGACTTCGGGCTGCCGCCGCCGCTGCCCGGCACCGTGGCGGACCTGCCGGCCGCCGACAATGCCGTTCACGAAGGCGTGCGCCGGGACGACGACGGACGGGAGCAGGTGGACCGGTTCCTGCGGCCGGGCGGGCAGGTGGAGGTCACCTGCGACGGCATCTGCTTGGGTGGCAACTAGCGCAGGGCCAGAAGTGACCTCCGCGCGTCAGAGGCGGACGCGTGGAGGTCACTGCCTCGTCGCGGCCTACGTCGCCGCGTCCGCCTTCGGATTCTTCAGCAGGTGGTCGCCGTAGTCCTCGCGCAGCTTCGTCTTGAGGAACTTGCCGGTGGACGTCCGCGGCACCTGCGGGACGAAGACATAGTCATCCGGCAGCCACATCTTCGCGAACTGGCCCGCCAGATGCGCGGTCAGCTCCTCCTTCGTGACCTGCTGCCCCTCCTTGAGTGCCACCGCGGCCAGCGGGCGCTCATCCCACTTCGGATGTTTCCCTGCGAAGACGGCCGCCTCCAGCACCGCCGGGTGCGCCATCAGCGCGTTCTCCAGCGCCACGGAGGAGATCCACTCACCGCCCGACTTGATGACGTCCTTGCTGCGGTCGCAGATGCGCACGTAACCGTGCGAGTCGATGGTCACCACGTCGCCCGTCTTGAACCAGCCGTCCTTCGTGAAGCGGTCCGCGCCCTCGTCGCTGAAGTAGGACGACGCGACCCAGGGCCCCCGGACCTCCAGTTCACCCATCGTCTCCCCATCCCAGGGCAGCAGCGTGCCGTCGTCGCTGGTGACGCGCGTCTCCACGAACGGCAGCGCGAACCCCTGGGACGCCCGCGCCGAGGACTTCGTCTCTGGCGCCGCCTGCCGCAGCGGCCCCTTGACCTTCGCCATCGTTCCGACGGGGCTCATCTCCGTCATGCCCCACGCGTGGACCACTTCCAGCCCATGCCGCTGCTGGAAGCCCTCAATCAGCGACGGAGGCGCCGCCGAGCCACCAATCAGCATGGACCGCATGCTGCTCAGGTCCCACTTGTTCGGCGACTGGTCCAGCAGCGCCAGGATTCCAATCCAGATGGTGGGCACGCCGCCCGCCAGGGTGACCTTCTCCGCCGCCATCAAGTCCAGCAGGGAGGGCGGGTCCAGGTGCGGCCCGGGGAGCACCAGCTTCGCGCCGGTGAGGACGGCGTCGAAGGCCAGGCCCCACGCGGCGGCGTGGAACATGGGCACCACCGGCATCACCGCGTCCGCCTCGCGCATGCCCGTCACGTCCGTCATGCAACACGCCAGGGCGTGCAGCACGGTGGAGCGGTGGCTGTAGAGCACGCCCTTCGGATTGCCCGTGGTGCCCGACGTGTAGCAGAGCATCGACGCGGAGTTCTCATCGAGCTGGGGAAAGTCGAAGACCGGGGACTCGGCCGCCAGCAGTGCTTCGTAGTCGAGCGTCCCCTCCGGCGCGGGGCCCGCGTCCGGCACCACGATGACGTGGCGGATGCTGGGCACCGCGTCCTTGAACTTCTCGAACAGTGGCAGCAGCGAGCGGTCCACCACCACCACGGAGTCTTCCGCGTGCCGCGCGATGTAGCCCAGGTCATTGGGGTGCAGGCGCAGGTTGAGCGTGTGCACCACCGCGCCCATGCACGGCACGCCGTAATACACCTCCAGGTGCCGGTAGTGATTCCAGCTCAGCGTGGCCACCCGGTCCCCGGCCTTCACGCCCAACCGCGTCAGCGCGTTGGCCAACTGGCACGTGCGCGCGTAGAAGTCCGCGTACGTGTAGCGGTGCAGCGACTTGTCCGGGTTGCGGCTGACGATTTCCGAGCGCGGGTAGAACGTCCGTGCACGCTCCAACAAGTGGTTCAGCGTGAGCGGGAAATCCATCATGCGGCCTGGCAGCATCGGCACCCTTCCTTGTGACGGCGTGAGGAGGTGACGATGCTAACGGAGCGCGGACCCGTGCTTCATCCACGCTCCGCGATGCTGCGTCGCGTCAGCCGAAGAAGACCTGGGCGACTTCAAAGAACTCCTGCGGGACGCGCTTGAGCTCGCGGGTGGCGTCCCCCAGGTCCACGCTGATGATGTCGTTGCCTCGCAGCGCGGCCATCTTCCCGAACTCGCCGCGGGCCACCATGTCGCAGGCGTGGACGCCGTAGCGGGTGGCGAGCACGCGGTCATGCGCGGTGGGGGCGCCGCCGCGCTGGATGTGGCCCAGCACGGACACGCGCGTCTCGAAGCCGGTGCGCCGCTCGATTTCGTGCGCCAGGATGGTGCCCACGCCACCGAGCCGCGGCCTGCCTGCCTCGTCCAGCGCGCCGCTGGTGACGAGCTGCTCCTGCTGGTCCGCGGACAGCTTGATGCGCGTGCCCTCCGCCACCACGACGATGGAGAAGGTGCGCCCGCCCGCGTGGCGGCGCTGGATGTGCTCGGCCACCTTCGCCAGGTCGGCGGGAATCTCCGGCACCAGGATGACGTCCGCGCCGCCAGCGATGCCCGCGTAGGTGGCAATCCAGCCCACGTGACGGCCCATCACCTCGCAGACGATGACGCGCTTGTGCGACTCCGCGGTGGAGTGCAGCCGGTCAATGGCCTCGGTGGCGATGGCGACGGCCGTGTCGAAGCCGAAGGTGAAGTCCGTGGCGTTGATGTCGTTGTCGATGGTCTTCGGCACACCGACGATGCGCAGCCCTTCCTGCGACATGCGCGTGGCGGCCGACAGCGTGCCTTCACCACCAATGGCGATGACGGCGTGGATGCCGTTGCGTTCGATGGCGCGCTTGACGCGCTCCAGCCCGTTTTCGACCTTGAACGGGTTGACGCGCGAGGTGCCGAGGATGGTGCCGCCCCGGTGGAGGATTCCGGACGTGGTTTCACGCGTGAGGCGGAAGTGGTTGTCCTCCAACAACCCCTTCCAACCATCGCGGAGGCCCATCATCTCGAAGCCGTGGGCGTTGGCGCGGCGGACGACGGCGCGGATGACGGCGTTCAGGCCGGGGCAGTCGCCCCCGCCGGTGAGCACGGCGACTTTCATGGAGAAACGTTCTATCGCGCCCGGCGCCAGACGCGATGTCCAAGTTCGCCCGAGCGCTCACCCGGGGACCTTCCAACCTTCTATCCGAACACCGCTGGACGACGCTGGGCCCAGGGGCGGGCAGCCTCCAACTGGGCGGCGAGCCGGAACAGGGTGGCCTCGTCTCCAAAGCGCCCTATGAACTGAACGCCCACGGGCAGGCCGTCCGGGCTCCAGTGGAGCGGCAGGCTCATGGCGGGCAGCCCCGTGGTGTTGGCCATCGGGCAGTGGGAGGCGAAGGCGCCCGCGCGGAGCAGCGCGGCCATGGGCTCGCCCGGTGGTGAGGAGAACGAGCCCAGCGGCGGCGCGAGCTCGTTGAGGGTGGGCATCAACCAGATGTCCACGTCGTCGAAGTGACGGAGCGCGGCGCGGCTGTGACGCTGCAATTCCGCGCTGGCGCGCAGATAGGCGGACAGGCCCTGGTCCAGGCCATATTGGTAGAGGGCCCAGGTGAAGGGCTCGAAGTGCGAAGCCTCCGGACTGCGTCCCAGGCGCTCGGCCATCGCGTCGATGCTGAAGACGACGCCCGCGGTCCACATGGTGATGAAGTGCTGGCCCACCGCGTCATCACCGGGCACCTCCAGGCTGCCCTCGTCCACGTGGTGGCCCAGGTCCTCCAGCAGCCGGGCCGCGGAGTGGATGGCGGCCAGGCACTCCGGGTGGATGGCGGCGCCCATGGGGTTTCGTACGGCCACGCGGATGCGCAGGTGGCCCGGGGGCGTGTTGACCTCCTGGGTGTAGGGCCGGGCCTTGGCGGGGGCCTGGTACGGCGTCCCCGCGTCCGCGCCGCAGGTGACGTCGAGCAGCGCCGCGCTGTCTCGCACGGAGCGGGTGAGGGCGTGTTCGGTGACGAGCCAGTGGACGGCGTCCGCGATGTCGGCGCCCATGGGGTTGCGGCCCCGGGTGGGCTTGAGGCCGAAGAGGCCACAGGCGGCGGCGGGGATGCGGATGGAGCCGCCGCTGTCCGTCGCGTGGGCGAAGGGCACCATGCCGCTGGCCACCGCCGCCGCCGCGCCGCCGCTGGACCCGCCCGGAGAGCGCGAGGTGTCCCAGGGGTTGCGGCAGGGCCCGTGCAGCTCGCCCTCCGTGGTGGGGAGCAGCCCCATCTCCGGCGTGTTCGACTTGCCCAGCACCACCAGGCCGCTGCGCCGGTGGCGCTTCACCAGCTCGCTGTCCTGGTCTGGAACGTAGTCCTTCCCGAAGCGCGAGCCGTGAGTGAGCGGGTGACCCTCCTGGGCCGTGAGCAGGTCCTGGAGCAGGAAGGGGACGCCGGTGAAGGGGCCCGGAGGCAGCGTTCCCCGGGCACGCTCGCGCGCCTGGTCGAACTGCGTCTGGACGACCGCGTTGAGTGTCGGGTTGTGGCGCTCGATGCGGGCAATGGCCGCATCCACGAGCTCGAGCGGCGTGGCCTCCCGGCGCCGGACGAGCTCCGCCTGTGCCGTCGCGTCGAGACTGACAAAGGGGTCCATGTCCCCGACTCTGGCATGATTCACGCGACCTGGAAGCGCACCCGGTGCGTGCCTATGTTTCGGACCCATGCGCATCCGCGTCTTCGATTCCGAGCGGGAGGCCGCCGCCACGTGCGCCCAGCGAATCGCCCGAGCGGTGGCGGCACGCCCCTCCCTGGTGCTGGGGCTCCCCACGGGGCGCACGCCGCTCAACGTGTACCGGGAGCTGGTGGAATTGTTCACACGCGGCGGTTTGGATTGGGCCCAGGTCCGGACCTTCAACCTGGATGAGTTTCTGGGGGTGTCGGCGGACGACGCGGGCAGCTTCCGCGCCTACATGGAGCGGCACCTCTTCCAGCACGTCAACCTGTCGCCCGCGAACATCCAGTTCCTGGATGGCGCGGTGGAGGACGCGGAGGCGGAGTGCGCGCGCTACGAGGCCCGGTTGGCAGAAGCGGGCGGACTGGACCTGGTGTTGCTGGGGCTCGGTTCGAACGGGCACCTGGCCTTCAACGAGCCGGCGGACGGCCTGCGCGCGCGGTGTCACCGGACGCGGCTGAGCCGCCAGACGCGCGAGGCCAACCTCATGCTCTTCGGGGATGACCCGTCGCGCGTGCCGATGGAGGCGCTCACGCTGGGCATGGCCAGCATCCTCCAGGCACGGCAGGCGCTGCTGCTGGCTTTCGGCGAGGCCAAGGCGGAGGCGGTGCGCGGCATGGTGGAGGGCCCCGTCTCCCCCCGCTGTCCCGCCTCCTTCCTCCAGCTCCACCCGGACGTCGAGGTGTGGCTGGACCCGGCGGCGGCTCGCGCGCTGTAGGCTGCTGCGCCCGCCTCAGCTCCGGCCATTCTCCGCGGGCGCGGCGGGCTTCTTCGGCTCCTTCGCCGCGGACGCCGGTGCCTTTGAGCGTGCCGGAGCCACCGGCTTCGGCTTCGCCACGGGCTTCACCGCGGGCGGCGCCTTCCGCGGCGGAGGCGGGCGCGTCAGCTCCCACGCCGCGAGCACCTTGGGCACGTAGAACTCCGTCTCGCCATTGCGCGGCACGCGGCCATTCACGGCGCCTGGGCCCGCGTTGTACGCGGCCACCGCGAGCCGCACGTCACCGAAGCGCCGAAGCTGCTGGGCCAGATAGCGTGCGCTGCCGTCAATCGCCGGCTCCGGGTCGAACGGGTCCTTCACACCCAGCATGGCCGCGGTGCCGGGCATCAGCTGTCCGGGCCCCATGGCTCCCGCCGGGGAGATGCGGTGCACGCGCGTCTCCGACTCCACCTGCACCAGCGCGCGCAGCAGCCCCGCGGGAAGGCGGTGCCGGCGCTCGGCCGCGTCGATGACGGGCTCCAGGGGCGCGTGTCCCTCCACCAGGCACGACGGCCGGTGCGCCAGATACGCGCGCAGCGCGCCCGCCTTGGCCTCCAGGAACGAGAAGGACAGCGGCGACACGAAGCTGTTGCCGAACCAGGCCACCGCGACGTTGAGCAGCACCACCGGCGCGAGCACACACGGCAACCACCACGCCCACCCGGGCACCGTCATCCCCGCACGCCGTGCCGCCCGCTTGCGTCCCACCCCTCCACCCTTAGGGGCGCTTGGGGCCTCCGTCCAACTTCCGGCGCCCGGGGCGGACCTCCGGGGGCAGGCGCAGCCCGTCCAGCACCAGCGTGGTGAGCGCGTCCGGCAGCTCCAGCGGGTTGCCGATGTCCTCCTCGCTCAGCACCGCCAGCAGCAGCCGCTCCACGGCGCCCACCACCGCCAGTCCGCTCACCGCCGGACGGATGGGGCGCAGCAGCCCGCTGGTGTGCGCCTTCTGCGTGATGTCCACCGCGTGACGCGCCACCTGCCGCGCCAGCTCCGCCACCTTCGTCCGCGCCCCCACGGCGGGCCCCCGGGACTCCTGGAGGTACAGCCGCACCACACCCGGGTACTGGAGGAGGGCGCTGGCAATCACCGCCGCCACCGCGCGGTACGCGTCGAACATGGCCTCCACGTTGCGCGCCTCCGCCAGGGAGTGGCCGCACGTCTCCAGCCCGGCCAGCAGCTCGCGGCGCACCGGCTCCAGCAGGCCGTCCACCAGCGCCGCCTTGTCGTCGAAGTACCGGTAGAACGTCCCCTTGGCCACCCCGGCCGCCTGGGTGATGTCGTCGATGGTGACGCCATCCAGGCCCCGCGCCAGGAACAGCTTCAGCGCGGCGTCCTCCAGGGACTGCTCTCGCTCTCGGCGGTGGGCCTCGCGGCGGCCTCCGGGCCGTGCGGGCGGCTTGCCCGTCTCCTGGGCGCCATCCGCCCGCGTGCCATCCCGGCTCGCCATTGCCGTGCGCTCCAGTCCATTGCGCGGTAGAAAAAGAGTGACCAAATAGTCATTTATGGGAAGCGAAGCGCCGGCCGGGCGCTTCGCCGGAGGCGACGATGATCGGCATCCCCCTGGGCTGGGTTTACTCCAATTTCGGTGAATGGGTCCTTCACAGGTCCGTCCTGCACGGCCTGGGGAAGAACCGGAAGAGCTTCTGGAGCTTCCACTGGCACGAGCACCACCAGAAGTCGCGGCGCCACGACATGGTGGACGACCAGTACATGCGCTCGCTGTGGAGCTGGTCGGCGCAGACCAAGGAGCTGATGGGGCTGGCGGTGCTGGCGCTGGCCCACGCGCCGCTGTTGCCGGTGGCGCCCTTCTTCGTGGGGACGGTGTGGGCCTGCGCGGCGAACTACTACTTCGTCCACCGGCGCGCGCACCTGGACCCGAAGTGGGCGCGTGAGCACCTGCCGTGGCACTACGACCACCACATGGGCAAGGACCAGAACGCGAACTGGTGCGTGACGCACCCGTTCTTCGACCTGGTCATGGGCACGCGGCGCGAGTTCCTCAACGTGCAACCTCCCGCGTCCAAGCAGCCCGCGCCCGTCGAACAGCCCGTGCCCGCGCCCGTGGAGGCCCGGAAGCGCGCGGCGGCGGCTTCCGGGCTCCGGTAACGGCGGGCGGCCTAGAACACCAGGTCGAAGTAGTTGGCGTGCGCCTTCACGCCCGCGCAGGCGCGCAGCGAGGCGGTCCAGTCCTCGGAAGGCAGCGTGCCCCGGGCGTCGAAGATGAACTCCAGCTCGGGCTGCCGGGCCAGGTCCATCAGGTCCACCGGGCCGGTGCTGGTGAGCTGGAGGGTGCGCGTGGGCGCGGTGCTGGTGCGCGTGTACTCACCGATGACGTGGGTGTCGTTGGAGCCCGGCAGGCGCACGGAGACGTTGGCGCGCTCCACGCCGCTCAGGTCCGTGTCGGCCGTCACCTCGAAGAGGCGCAGCCGGAGCTCGGTTTCGATGTCCGTGTCCTCGGGCAGCGGGTCGGAGAAGTCGCCCAGCGGGAAGGTGATGCTCCGCTCCACGTTGACGGTGAGCGGCAGCGCCGCGGGGAAGGACAGGTCGCGCTCCGTCTTGCAGATCTCCTCGGCCTCGGCCTCGATGAAGAAGAGGGATTCACAGCCGGTGGCGAGCATCGCGATGCTGGAGAGGAGCAGGATGCGGAAGGAAGTCGTTCGCATGGTTGAAAAGCTCCTGGCTCAGAAGAAGTAGAGGATGAAGCCCAGCTTCACGGAGGGCATGGTGGCGCGCACGGAGAGGTTCCTCGCGGTGACGTCCGGGTCATCCGTGGCGTCCTGGAGCAGGGCGCTCGCGTCGTCCACGCCCAGGTCCACGTAGCTGAGGCCCAGGTGCAGGAAGAAGTTGAAGCGGCTGGCCGCGCCCACCTCCAGGCCCACGCTGCCGGTGACGTAGTTGTACGTCACGTCGCGAATGGCCGCGCTGGCCCGGCTCGGCGTCGCGCCCAGCCAGTCCACCACGTCGTTGTAGTCCGAACCGAAGTAGTGCCCCGCCTCCACGTTGAAGGATGGCGCCAGGAAGGTCTGCATCGGCAGGATGCTCAGGCCGCCGCGCAAGCCGAAGCTGAGCGTGTTGGTGGTGGGGCCCGCTTGCAAGCGCAGCCACGGCAGCGGCCGCAGCACCGCGGACAGGCCCACGCCGTGCGGCGCGCCCGCGTCCAGCATGAGGCCAAAGCGGTGAGGGGTATCCGACCCGTCGGCCAGGGCCGGCGTCGCGGCCCCCAGGCCCAGGGCGCAGGTGAGCGCCGCGCCGTGCCGTCCCAGCAGGAATGTCCTTTGTCGTCTCGTCGAGGATGTCGCCATCGTCATGTCGTGTTCCAGCGTGTTCCGGCCCGGTGGCCATCATTCGCGCGACCGGGCGGAAAAAGAAGCGACGTCAGGGAAAATGACGGCGGGAAGAGGCCGCTTCGGCGCTGGTATCCGACATTGGCGGCCAGGGCCGCCGGTATTTCAGGGCTCTGTCGTCCGATTGGCGGCGAGCCCGATGACGTTGACCATCAAATCCTTGATGCGGCGCGGCTTCTCTCCGCCGTTGTCGCGGACGATGAGGTCGATGTCGTCGTCGGCCCGGTGGTACTCGGGGATGAGGTCTCCGCCGCCGTTGGGGTTGGACAGGCCCTCGAACATGAAGAGGACGTCCTCGCCCTTGCGCCCGAAGGACGCACCGTCCTGCCGGTCGCGGAACACGTTGATGTCCCGGTTGATGCGGTCGAACGGGTCATCGAGCTTCGCGTTCGCCTGGTCCAGCACGTCCCGGAAGTAGTTGGGCTGTCCGCGCGAGTTGGTGTCCACCACGGACAGGCGCTGGTCATCCCAGCGGCCCACCATGTCCACGTTGATGACGCCGGCAATCTCCTCCATGCCGAGCCCCGGAATCGGGTGGTCCACGAAGTACTGCGAGCCCACCAGGCCCTTCTCCTCGGCGCCCGTCCACAGGAAGAGCACGGAGCGGTCCAGCTCGCCGCGCCTGGCCGCCTCCGCCAGCTCCGGCACCGCCGCCATCAGCACCGCGCTGCCGGAGGCGTTGTCGTCCGCGCCGTTGAGGACGTTGCCGCGCCGGTCCACGCCGTCGTGGTCCAGGTGGGCCATCACCACGATGACCTCGTCCTTGTTCGGCCCCGAGCCCGGCAGCAGCGCCATGGTGTTCACCGCCTGTCCGGACGGGGAGGCGAGCTGGCGCAGCTCCTCCACGCTTCGCCGCGCCCCCTCGCGCGGCGGCGCCAGGGGCAGGCCGCGCGCGTTCATCGACTTCTCGTACTGCTGGTTGAGCAGCGCGAGCGTCTCCTTGGGCATGTTGTCGTCGAGGTAGAAGCCGCCCTCGAACAGCGCGTGTCCGTAGGTGCTCGGCGTGTGGGCGTGCTCGCCCGATTCGCCGCGCACCCCGGGCCGGCCCGCGAACGAGTACACGTCGAAGCGCTGCTCGAAGGCGTTGTCCGGGTTGTTCGTGTTGGGGCCGACGAGGCCGTACTTCTGCACGTGCTGCTGCACGTACAGCGACGCGGCATCCAGACCGGCTGACGGGCTGTCGCGGCCCTGGAGCTCGTCCGAGGACAGGTACGCGATGTGCGTCATCGGGTCCGAGTCCACCGCGACGCTGTCCACCTCCGGCTCCGGCGCGGGGGCCGGCTCCACCGGCGCGGTGGGCGGCGGCGTGGGCACGGTGCACACGAGCGGTCGGGGCGCGCGGGCCGATGACTCGAAGCGGTCCGCGTTCCAACCAGGAGGCGCGCTGGCGGGCTTCGCCGGGGACTCGGCGGCCCGGGGGTCCTTCGCCACGGCGGCGCGCGGCGGAAGTGAGGGGAGAGGACGCGGGCTGTCGCTGACTTTCGTGGCCATGGTGGAGGAGTCCCGGTGCGCGTGGGGGTAGCGCGTCTTGGAATTATCCGTCCCAGCCGTCCGAGAGTTGTGTGCCTTCTTTTTCCCTGCGATTGCCGGGGGTTGTTGAAGGCCGGACGTCGCTCCGCCCCGCCGGTCAATACCTGCACCTGGAAGCCGGTGACACGTTGCAAGTCCGGAAAGCACCGGGCTGCGAGTGGCCCGGGTCGACCGGCCCAGGACGGGGGGTCCGGATGATCGACGAAGTCGATCAACGTTTGAAGGCGTGGGTGGGCCGCATTGCCGGTGATGTCCCGGTGTTCCTGGGCGTGCCGGACCGCGAATCGCTCGAGCGAGGCGTCTGCCTGTACCTGCTGGAGCTGGGGCCCGCGCCTCCGGCCCGAGGCGGGGGCGGGGGGCGCGCGTCGCTGCAGATTTCGGTCTGCTACGTCATCACCGCGGGGGCGGAGTCCCCGGAGCGAGCGCACCGGCTGCTGGGTGAGCTCGTCTTCGCGGCCATGGAGGAGGCGGACTTCGAGGTGGAGCTCACGCCGGTGCCCACCACGGTGTGGGCCGGGCTGAGGACCGCGCCGCGTCCCTGCTTCCGCCTGCGCGTCCCGGTGCGGCGGGAGCGCGCGATGCCCGTCATCCACCGGGTGCTCTTTCCCGCCACGCCCCAGGCCGCGCCGACGCCCGCGGAGGCGCTGCTGGGCTGTGTCGTCGGCCCGGGGGACGTGCCGATTCCGGGCGCGCTCGTCGAACTGCCCACGTTGAAGCTCACCACGCGCACGGATGCCAAGGGCTGCTTCCGTTTTCCCAGCGTGCCCCCCGTGGCCACGCTGGGGCGGCTGGAAGTGCGCGCCAGGGGTGAGCTGCTCGAGCTGGGCTCGGAGGTGCTCGCCGCCGAGCCCCAGCCGCTGCTCATCCGCCTGCCGTTGAAGGAGGAGTGACATGCCGCAAAGCCACCCGCCGTCTGTCACCTCCGAGGAGACGCCACGCGGCGCCGAGCGCGTGCCCGCGTCACCGAGTGCCACCGCGCCGACCCCTGCTCACGGGACGCTGGAGACGTCCTGGATTGATGAATGGGGCATGGCGCCCGTGGCGTCCTTCCCCGATGCGTGGAGCGCGCGGCTGAAGGCGTCGGTCGCCGGTGCGCCCGATGCGTGGAGCGTGGGCCCCGTGGCTTCCATTCCCGGTGTCTCCGATGCGTGGGGCGCAGGGCTGGAGGAGACTGTCTCTGCCGCGCTCGACGCGTGGGATGCAGGGCGGGTGTCGATTGTCCCTGCTGCGCTTGCTGCGCGGAGCCCGGGGCCGGAGACGGCGGCGCCTGATGCGTGGGGCGTGGGGCCCGAGTGGCTCGCGGTGTATGCGCTGAGCCCGGCGGCGCGGGGCCTTCAGGCAGCCACGTCGGAGGCCAGGGAGCGGAGCGAGCCTCCTCCCGTGGCCACCGCAGGGACGCGACGACGAGGTGAATGATGGAACGGACAGCCTTCCGCGACAGGCCGGGCGATGGGGGAACCGCCGGGCTTGAGGCGGGAGCGCTGGCCTGACTCGCTCAATGCCGCACGGTCCTCCAAGAGAACAGGTCGATGTCTCGCGTCTTCGATGTCTCCGCAGTCACGGACACCCTTCGTCTGTCCCCCAGCGGGACGGGGGAGGCCGTCTTCCACGTCATCAACGCCTCGCGTGCACCCGTGCGCGCGCGCCTCTCGGTGGTGCCTGAAGCAGGTGCCCGGCGGGAGTGGCTCTTCATCGACGGCGAGACCCAGCGCGACTTTCCTCCGACGGGCGCGCAGCGAATCCTCATCCGGCTCCGCGTGCCAGCGGGGACGCCACCGGGCCACTTCACCTTCCACCTGCGAGTGGAGGACTGCGACAGCCCCGACGCGCGGTTCGCGCAGGGGCCCGCCGTCACCGTGGAGGTGGTCTCCTCGCCGCCCGCCGCCAGGGCATTCCCCATGAACTGGGCTGTCATGGCGGTGGGGACGTTCATCCTGCTGGGGACGGTGGCCTCCCTGCTCGCCGCGGGCAGGGCGCGGCAGCCCAGCCCCGGGGCCCCCTGTCCGGATGGGCATTGTGGCAGGGGGCTGACGTGCGCGAAGCAGTTCGATGGGGGCGTGTGCCTGGCCTCGCAAGGCCAGCCCTGTGAGGCCGGCTCCCAGTGCATCACCGGCTACTGTGAGCCCGGCGTGGGGTGCACGGTGCCGCTGGGAAAGGACTGCGCCTCCCCGGAGGACTGCCCGGGCGCGCTGACGTGCGCCGACGTGCTGGGCTCGTCCGTCTGTCTCCTCGAGCCGGGAGAGGACTGCGAGCACGACCGCGACTGCGCCAGCTTCTTCTGCAACGCGGAGCGCAAATGCAACCGGGATGACGGGCGCTGTGACAGCAACGCCGAATGTCATTCGCCCACGCAGTGTGGCGCGACGAAGCTGTGCCAGCTCCCAGATGGACAGCCGTGCATGCGGCACGAGGCCTGCCTCTCCGGCTACTGCTCGGAGACCTGCCAGATATCGCCGGAGTCCTTCCAGTGCGAGTCACCGTGCCCCGCGTACACCGCCTGTGTGTCGGGAAGCTGCACCCCCGTGGATGGAAAGCTCCTCAACCAGAACATGCTGCTGACGGCGCCCCGGATCCTCAAGGGCATCCGGGAGCTGCGCATCCAGCAGGGCACCCAGCCGTAGCCGGTGCGTGTCACTGCAGTTCCGGCCGCACCGTCTTGCCGATGTCCACCAGCCGCCGCACCTGTTCTTCGCTCAAGCCCAGGTGCCGCGCGGCGCCCGGGACGTCCCCCGGAATGAAGGCGCGCATGGCCCGGGGACTGAACCAGTTGAAGAGCGTCACGACGCCGCGGACCAGTGGGGATTCGGTGAACACCGCCGTGGGCGGAATGACGTAGTCCTTGGGCACCTGGTTGAGCGCCTGTTGCCGCTGGGTGGCATTGGGCCCGGGCCCTTCGGCCAGGACGAGCTGCCCGGTGGCCGTGTCCTGGTGACGCGCGATGAGCTCGCAGTAGCGCGCCCAGTCGTCGGGGGCCGGTGGCTGCGCGTTGTGCGCCACCACCAGCACCGTGCCGACATATGCCAGCCCCAACGTTCGGCTCCGCACCACATCCTGGATGTCGGGCGCGTCGAGCTGGACGGGAGCTGTCATCGCCGCGTCTCTCCGTTGGATTGCGAGCATGCCGGAGTGTTCCTCCGCATGACTCCATGTGCAACCTGTATTCCTTGGAATACTTGTCGCTCCGGCGTCCGAGGTGAGGGCGCCGGAGGAGCGGCTTGGGGCTACCGGGCAGGGACGCGGAGGACCAGGCCCGGCGGAGGCAGGGTCCAGGCAGAGGTGGTGTCTCCCCAGGCCGCGATGGTGCCGTTGTGCCGGAGCGCCAGGCTCTTGTTGAAGGCCTGGCCCGCGACGGCGGCGACATCCGTCAATCCCGCAGGGAGCGTCGTCTGGCCATAGGCGCCGTTCCCCCAGGCGACGACGGTGCCGTTGGACCGGAGCGCCATGTAGTGGTGTTCGCCTGCCGCGACCTCCACGACGTCGCTGAGGTCCGGGGTGAGCGCGAGGTCGTAGTACGCCGCGCCAAATCCCCAGACGGCCGCGGTCCCGTCCGCCCGCAGCGCCAGCGCGCTGCTGCTCGTGTTGGCGATGGCCACTGCGTCGTCCAGGTCCGCCGGGACGGCGAGGAGGTCGAACACGTCCTGCCCCCAGACGGTGAGGGTGCCATCCGCCTTGAGCGCCATGCCGTGGTACGCCCCCGCGGACACCGCGACCACGTCCTGAAGCCCTTCAGGGACATGCGTCTGCGGGTCGGTTTCCGCGCCGATGGCCACGACCGTCCCATCCCGCTTGAGCGCGAGGACCAGGACTCCGTTCGCGCTGATGTCCACGACGTCCGACAGGCCCGCGGGCACCGGGACGGGGTCGGGGCCTCCCCACTTGACGACGGTTCCATCCGCCTGCAGGGCCACGGCGAAGGACATCCCCGCGCCCACGCTCACGACATCGGAAAGCCCTGCTGGCGTCGGAGTGACATCATTCAGGGAGTCGGCCGAGCCCCAGACGGTGACGGTGTTGTTCGGCAGGACGCCAATGCCCCAGTCGGCCGCATGCGCGAGGGTCCGCTGCCGGAGCACTCGCAGCGACGCGGTGGCGGCGGGCTTCCAATCCACGCCAGGCGTGACGACGACCTCCTGCTCGCCGGGCACGAGGCTCCCCGGCACGCGCACCACCACCTCGGTGTCCGACCAGGACAGGTATTCCTCGGCGTCCACGCCGCCGATGGAGACGCGGGAGGTGCCACGCGCCTCGCCGAAGCCGGAGCCGGTGAGCTTCAGGTGGCCCCGCTGCACGGTGAGGGCGGGCGCCTGGAGCACCAGGGCTTCCTGGCGGCGGCTCAGCGACAGGTCGACCGACGTCGTCTGACCCGGTTGGACCTCCAGCGTGTTCCCGGCCTGCTCGTAGTTGCTCCGATGGGCCTCCACGGTGTGCGTTCCCGGGGGGACGTTGTCGAACGTGAAGCGGCCTTGCGCGTCCGTGGTCACGCTGTCGCGCACGCCGGAGAGGATGACGGTGGTGCCCTCATGGTGGCTCTCCCCTTCGAGGAGGGCCTGCCCCGTCACGCGGCCGAGCTGTGTCCCTGCGTCGTGTGGCGGTGTGCCGGCGTCGGGCGTGGGGGTGGGACTGTCAGGGGTGCAGGCGGAAAGGACCAGGAGGAGGGCCCAGAGCCATGAGGTTCTTGCGAGACGCATCATCGGGATTCCAGTGTGTGCGGGGGAGGCGCTCCTCGGGCGGGAGGAGGAGGCCTTCGACGAGGAATAAAGCCTGTGGCAGCGACCTGTCGCCCACTGGGAATTGTTATTCAGAATGCGTCTGGCGTTGCCAGCGTCCGCGCCTAGTCGAGGATGAGTTCCAACATCAGGTCGTCCTCGGGGTCCTCCTGGATGGACGCGTCCGAGTCGTCCACGTCGTAGCCCTTGAGGGAGAAGCCCAGGGGTGTCTGTGCGCCGATGCAGGGAGTCGTGCGGGGCGAGGTCCCCACGCCGTCGCCATCCACGTCGGGGTAGAGAACGACCCTCCGGTAGCGCGCGGCGTCCGTGTCATCGCAATCGTTACCCGTGGCCTGGGTGAAGTAGGGAGCGGGAAGTGACGCACCGGTGCACAGGGTTCCGGCCTCGGGTTGGGTGTGCCCATCCGCGTCCCGGTCCACATGTGCGTAGGCCACCTGTCGCCAGCGCGCCGCGTCTTCCACCGCGCAGTCCGTCCCCTGGGCCGACCACGGCGCGGGCACCGTGCCATCCGTGCACAGCGCGACCGCGTCTCCCTCGCCCACGCCGTCCCCGTCCGCATCCGTCCATGCCTGGAGCGTGGTGTGGACGCTCCGGTCCGCGTCGTCGCAGTCGTTCCCTCGTGGTGTGGTGGCATGGCCGGGCGGCAGCGCCATGCCCGAGCACACCGTGCCCTCTTCCGGCGCGGTGAAGCTGTCACCGTCCGCATCCCGGTGCGAGTAGGCCAGGAGCCTCCAGCGGAGGGGGGCCGTGTCGTCGCAGTCGGTGTTCACCGCCGAGTACCCAAAGGGAATCTGCCGACCCGCGCAGAAGGTCTGCCGCGTGCCCGCGCCGAAGCTGTCCCCGTCATCGTCGGAATACACATGCCAGGTCACCATGACGGTGGCATCGCGGTCGTCGCAGTCATGACCGGTGGGCCACTGGGCATAGCCCGGAGGAAGCGCCGCGCCGCTGCAGGTCACGCCCTGTTCGGGCACCGTGTCGCCGTCACCGTCCAAGTCCCGGTGGGCATAGGAGCGCCACTGCCACAGCGTGGCGTCCTCCGGCGCGCAGTCAACGGAGTCCAGCGCGTAGCCGGGTGGCGCCGTGCGGCCCGTGCATCGCATGACGGGGTCACCACTGCCGAAGCCGTCTCCGTCCGCATCCGCGTAGACGGTGCGCTCCTGCCACCATGCGGCGTTCGTGTCGTCGCAGTCCAGGCCGCGCGCCTCCAGGGCGTAGCCGGCGGGCAGGGTCATGCCGGAGCAGACCCGGCCTTCCTCGGGCACGGTGAAGCCGTCGCCGTCCGCGTCCCGGTGGGTGTAGTCGCGCCACGTCGAGCGCGCGCGGTCGTCGGGCGCGCAGTCGCCGTCGACTGCCGCGTAGCCCCGGGGCAGGTCCATGCCCGCGCAGTGGGAGATGGGCTCGCCGTTGCCGATGCCGTCGAAGTCCGCGTCCGGCCAGAGCTGGATGGATGCGGCGAAGCGGGGGGCGTTGTCGTCGCAGTCCGGCGCGCCGGGTTGCTCGCGGTAGCCCACGAGAGGCTCTCCCACGCAGCCCGTCACCGGGCCTTCCGCGGTCGCTCCGTCGCCATCCTGGTCAGGATAGAGCCCGGCCCGCTCCCGCCAGCGGGTCGCGTCGCCCGGAGCGCAGTCGCCGCTCTGCTGACTCCAGCCTTCGGGGAGGCGCTCGCCGGCGCAGACCTCGCGCATCGCGCCAGCGCCCACGCCGTCGCGGTCATCGTCCGCGGAGCCTTCCAGGAGCCGCCACCGGCTCGCATCGCCGGGTGCGCAGTCCGCCGCGTCCGCGACACCGTCCCCGTCCGTGTCCTCTTCCGTGGGGCCTGCTTCCGGAGAACACCCCGCGAGGAGTCCCGCCACGGTCAGCGTCAACACCAGCCACGTCTTTCGGTTCGTCCCCATGGGCGCCGTTCGTGCCATCCGCGTGTGGCGCTATGGGAGGCGGGTCAGCTTGCAGGCGAACTGACGGTAGTAATTCGTCTGCGCTTCTACCGACATCGTGAACAGGTAGACGCCGGGCTTCGCCATGGTGAGCAGGGCCATCCGGTCGCAGCGGCCACCAAGCACCTGGAAATTCTCTTCCGAGCCATGTGTCACCCGAAAGGTCACGGTCCGAGGAGCCGCTTCACCTTGGAGCACCCCCGTGACTTCAACGTTGCCATCGAGCCTGATGGTGTAGTCGTCCACTGTCGTGAAGACATAGGGTTGGCCCACTGTTGCCTGTTCCGCGAGCGCGGTCGGAGCCAGGGCAACGGCCGCGAGCATGGAAAAGGCCTGGATTCGCCGGGACAGGGACTTCGGCATAAGGGGTTCCTCGCGGAGGGGCTGAAAACGGGCGGATTCCGCCATGGGCCCACGCCCTATACGCCCTCCATTCGATTCCTTGGCGGGTTCGGCGCCAACGCGCCCCGTGCTGCACCTTGTCACAGCCGTCTGGCTGCAATACGCCTAGAGGCATGTCCACCGCCGCGCTCCCCGCCGACTTCCTCCAGGCCATCACCGAGGGCTTCCCCGTAGACTTCCTCACCCGGGAGCCTGGGGAACTCCAGGAGTACGGCCGCGATTGGACGCGCGTCTACGCGCCCGCCCCCGCCGCCGTGGCGCTTCCCCGGACGACGGACGAGGTCTCCCGGCTGCTCGCCCTGTGCCACCAGCATCACATCGCCGTGGTGCCCTCCGGCGGTCGCACCGGGCTGGCAGGCGGCGCGGTGGCGGCCCGGGGCGAGCTGGTCCTGTCCCTCCAGCGCATGACGCGCATGGGGCCGGTGGACCTGCTCGGCAATACGGTGCGTGTGCAGGCGGGCGCGGTGACGGAGGCCGTCCATCACCACTGTGCGGAGCACGGCCTCACCTGGCCGGTGGACTTCGCCTCCAAGGGCTCCAGCACGGTGGGTGGCAACATCGCCACCAACGCGGGCGGGGTGAAGGTCATCCGTTACGGCCTCACGCGCCAGTGGGTGCTGGGGCTCCAGGTCGTCACCGCCCAGGGGGAGGTGCTGGAGCTCAATGGCGCGCTGGAGAAGAACAACACCGGCACGGACCTGCGCCAGCTCTTCATCGGCAGCGAGGGCACCCTGGGCGTCATCACCGAGGCCACCCTCAAGCTCACCCAGCTCCCCGGCAAGCAGGACGTGTTCCTCTTCGCGGTGCCGGACGTGGCGGCCGTGCTGCGGTTGTTCCGCGACGCGCGCCGGCAGAACGCCTTCAGCATCTCCGCCTACGAGTTCTTCACCGACCGGTGCATGGCGCGCCTGGGCCGCCACCGCAAGCTGCGCCCGCCCTTCGAGACGCCCAGCGAGTGCTACGTGCTGCTGGAGGCGGAGGCGAAGGACGCCGCCGCGGTGGAGGGCTGGTTGGGCTCGCTCTTCGAACGCGAGCTGGTGACGGACGGCGTCCAGGCCCAGGGCGCGGCGCAGGCGGCCGAGCTGTGGGCGCTGCGCGAGGGCATCAGCGAGAGCCTCTCCGCCACCGGCCTGCCGCACAAGAACGACATCTCCCTGCCGGTTGCGGGGCTGGAGGCCTTCTGCGCGGAGCTGGAGGCCATCTTCAGCGCGCGCTACCCGGGCTGGGAAATCTGCCTCTTCGGCCACATCGGCGACGGCAACCTGCACGTCAACGTGATGAAGCCGGACGCCATGGACAAGGCGGAGTTCCTGGCCCACACGAAGCAGGCGGACCCCACCATGTTCGCGCTGGTGCAGAAGCACGGCGGAAGCATCTCCGCCGAGCACGGCGTCGGCCTGCTGAAGAAGGACTACCTGGGCTACTCACGCGCGCCGGCGGAGCTGGCCTTGCTGCGCACCCTCAAGCGGGCGCTGGACCCTCGATGCATCCTCAACCCGGGCAAGGTCGTGGATGCCTGAGGGCGCCGGACGTCAGGACAGGATGCGCGTCTTGATGTCCGTCTCCAGCCCGGCGATGGCGTCGCACACCGGGGTGGACACGTCCTGGTCCAGGTCCATCAGCAGGTAGCCGATGTTGGCGTCCGTGCTGAGCACCTGGGCGTGGATGTTGGCGTTGAGGTCGGAGACGATGCGGTTGATGTCGCGCAGCACGCCCGGGATGTTGCGGTGCACGTTGAGGATGCGGTGCGTGCCCGGGATGAGCGGCGACTCGATGTTCGGGAAGTTGACCGCGCCCGTGCTGGCGCCCGCCTTGAAGTACTTCAGCAGGCTGGTGGCCACCTCCTTGCCGATGGAGGCCTGCGCCTCTTCCGTGGACCCGCCGATGTGCGGCGTGAGGACCACGTTGGGCAGGCCCTGGAGCGCGGTGACGAAGCCGTCCGAGTTGCTCTCCGGCTCCTCCGGGTAGACGTCCACCGCGGCGCCGCCCAGGTGCTGGGACTTGAGCGCCCGCGCCAGCGCGTCGATGTCCACCACCGTGCCTCGGCTGGCGTTGATGAGGCAGGCGCCCTTCTTCATCTGGGCAATCTGCTCGGCGCCCATCATCATGTGCGTGGTGGGCAGCGCGGGCACGTGGAGGGTGACGAAGTCGGAAGCGCCGAGCAGCTCCTCCAGGGTGATGGCTGGCTGCGCGTTGCCCAGCGGCAGCTTGGTCATCACGTCGAAGTAGAGGACGCGCATGCCCAGCGCCTCGGCGATGACGCCCAGCTGCGAGCCGATGTGGCCATAGCCGATGATGCCCAGCGTCTTGCCGCGCACCTCATGGCTGCCGGTGGCCACCTTGCGCCACTGGCCCGCGTGGACCTCCCGGCTGCGCTCGAAGAGCTGCCGCGTCAGGACGATGACTTCCGCAATCACCATCTCCGCCACGCTGCGCGTGTTGCTGAAGGGCGCGTTGAAGACGGGGATGCCGTGCGTGTTGGCGGACGTCAGGTCCACCTGGTTGGTGCCGATGCAGAAGGCCCCGATGGCCAGCAGGTTCTCCGCGTGCTCCAGCGCCGCGAGCGGCACCGTCGTCTTGCTGCGGATGCCCAGCAGGTGCACCCCCTTCAGCCGCTCCGCCAGCTCGTCCGGCTTGAGGGCGGACGAGACGCGCTCCACCTGGAAGCCCTCGGCGGCCAGCATCTCGCCCGCGGACGGGTGGATGTTCTCCAGCAGCAGGGCTCGGAAGGGGCCGTCACTGCTGATGGCGCGCGTCGGAGAGGGCGGGAACTGGGGAGTGCTCATGGCGCCTTGCGTTAGACCTGGGGCTGGGGACTGTCAAGGGTGGGGTGGGGCTCGCTTGAGGACCATGCGTCATTGCGTGGGGAAGCGCGGCTCGTAGAACTCCTTGGAGTCCCACTTGACGTCGTGGAACTCCGCCTCGCCCGCCTTGGTCTTCGCGACGCAGCGGACGATGTGGTCCTTCGTGAACAGGCAGGGCTCGGCGTGGGGGTGGCCCGTCGCCGCGGTCTGGAACGCGCGGTGGATGAATTGGGGCTCGAGCTTGCTCAGGGCCAGGATGCGGTAGAACTCCTGGCTGAAGGGCAGGGCCTGGGAGGTCTGGTAGCGGCTGCGGAACGCGATGACATAGGGCGTTCCATGGTTGATGAAGAGCCGGGCGAAGTGATGCTCCCAGCCAATCAGGCACGAGCTGAAGAAGGCGAGCAGCCGGGGCGGCTTCTTGCCGCGCTTGAAGGCCTGCTCGATGGCCTCGTAGGTGAACTCGACGTCGCGGCTGCTGTCGTTGTCGTCCACGGTCCACTGGATGACGCTTCTCAGCGTGTGGTCGGGGCTCAAGAGGCTCCAGCCCAGCTTCGGCATGATGAGTGACTCCTTCGCCCACTGGGTGAGCGCGACCGGGTCGAAGCCGGTCTCCACGCAGAGCTCCTCCTCCCGGGTCGCCAGACTCTCCACCTTGGACCGGTCGTTCCTGCACCACGTCGGGTAGCGGGGATAGGCCATGTCCATGGACGCGAGGCGCACGGCGTGCTTCGAGCAGCGCACGTTCCCGTGGGTGACGTGGTGGTAGATGTCGCAGTCGCCGAGCTGGTTCACCCAGGTGTCGAAGTTCGCGTCCCGGTCGAAGAAGCGCTCACGGAACGGACCCCGCGAGGCCAGGGCGAAGGCGTTGCGCACGTGCCCCATCTCGACGTTCCACTGCAGCTCGGGGTCCGCGCGGTCGTAATAGAAGAGGGTGCTGAGCTGGTCGACCGGCGCGGGCGGGTCGAGCGCCAGGATGTCGTCGTGGGTGATGTCCCAGCCCCGCAGCTTGAGGTTGCACTTGCCGCAGAAGTGCGGGTCGAAGCGGGCCGGCGCATGATGCGGGTATTGCGGCCGTTTCTGCTCCCAGTCGGGGTAGCTCATCATGCAGTTGTGGTCGAGCGGGTCGTGGTGCTGGGGAACCACGCCCGAGGAGGCCTCGTGGTGGGTCAACCAGAAGCAGTGGCCCACCTCGTGGGTGAAGACGAAGTCGGGGTTCGCATCCACGCTCTGGTCGATGATGCCCAGCAGGTCGCCGTTGCCGTTGGAGGTCGTGGGCACCTCTCCGGCGTCCGACGTCTCGAGCGCGTCCACGATGTCATCCGACAGCTTGTATTCGAGCATGACGATGCCGCCGCAGGGGGCATCCCCGATGCGGAGTCTGTCGGAGATGCGCGACAGCAGGAATCCGCCGGCGCTGCGGACGTTCGCCGTGCTGACCAGCTCGTTGAACATGTCGCTGACGAAAAACCAGATGTTGTTCTTCTGGTTGGCGCTGAGTTCCACGTCAGGGCGGAGCCGCACGACGGGGCTGGCGTCATGCACGTGCGTGGTGTCCAGCAGGCCGACGACGCTGGCGACGGACGGCTTGACGTGCGTCCGGATGTGGGTGAACCAGTCCGAATAGTCCGTGTCGTTGATGACCTGGGAGATGCGCCGGTACTGCGTGTAGGAGAAGTCGACCTCCAGGTAGGCCTCCGCATAGCGGTCCCGGCACTTCTGCGGCAGGTTCCCGTGGTTGCGCAGCGGCCATCCCACGATGCCGAAGACCTCCACCCGGCGCCAGACGACGATGGGCTTCGTCTCGTACTGGCAGACGGGGTTGGCGGCCTCGAGCTGCATGGCATTGCCGCGGCCCGCGTAGCTGAGCCGCGCGCGCACCTGGTATCGGTCGCCGGCAATCAGTGACGGCTGGAAGTAGATGCCTGAGCGACCCACGCGGTTCGGATGCGCGGCGCCGTCCGTGAAGGCGGGGACCCAGAGCTTCCTGGCCCTGGCGTCCTCCGTGGGCGCTGCATACGGGGCATAGGACTGGGGCTCCCGCCAGAAGGGGTTGCGGAAGTTGCCGTCCTGGGTGCGGATGCCGCCGTAGTCCACGGGGCAGTTCGTGCCACCGTCACCCGCGAGGTCGACGAAGTCGCTACCGAGGACGCGGTTGACGTAGGCCCGGGTTCCCAAGTGCAGGTCGTGGTTCAAGGGCAGGTGTGACACGTCCTCGCCCGGCTCGAGCGCGGACCAGTCCACCCTCACCGCGCCCACGGCCTGGGGGGCGGCGACGCGGCTTCCATCATGGCCCTTGAGGTAGATGACCGCTTCGAGCGGCACGAGCGGGCGGTTGAGCTTGCCGGCCTCGCTCCTCGTTTTGTTGTGCAGCGTGCTCCAGTCGATGGCGGCGTTGCCCCGGTTGGGAGGAATCTGCCGCATGAACTCGTCGGTCTGGTTGGCGAGGTCCTCGTCGAAGCCCACGGCCTCCACGTAGACGCGCAGCGGCGCTCCATTCCCTCCGGGAATCGCGGTGCCTTCCGGGACAGGGTTGCTCTGGTCGTCGACCAGCGTCGGCCGTGCGCCATGGGCGTGCCCCAGCGCGCCGTCCAGCGCGTTCTCGAAGTCGTCGTTCGTGGGCGCGGCGATGATTCGCAGGTCGCCGTGGTTGCGACGGAAGCGCTCCTTGGCCTTGTCCAGCAGGTCCGTGGTGGCCGCCGCGCGTGCCGGAGGGCCGGCGTAGTACCCGAGTTGGTTGAGCTTGTGGCAGATGCTGGCGGCGGTGCCCCGGACGAACACCTCGCCGGTGGCCAGCCAGGGGCCGCGGACGACCTCCACCGAATGGTAGAGGACGTTGACCCGCGCGGTGGTGGGGGGCGGGGGCGGCAGCTCCCTCGCTTCTTCCTCCGGGAGTGATTCGTCGCGCCGGGACTCGCAGGGCGCCACGCTGCCCAGCTCGGTGTTGGGCAGGTCCTCGGGCTGGCGCAGGTCCTCGCGCGCATCCGCTGCGATGACGGCTTCGACCCGGAGCGTGTAGGGCGCTCTCAGCGGCGTGGCGAAGGGTTCCTGGACGGCGTCATTGCCCACGTTCAGCGCGCCCGACCAGGTGATGGCCGCCGGGCCGCCGCGGCAATCGAGTGCGTCCGAGCGGTACACGAGGGCGTCCGCGTAGTCGCGCACCTCCAACTGGACGGAGACGAGCCGTCCTTCATCCGGCGGGTCGTAGGTGACGGCGAGCGTCTCCTGGGAAGGAGCGAAGTGCGTCCAGTCGCAGCGCAGGGGAAGGTAGGGCATGGGTCAGGGCACGGTGGGGGAGCGCCCGCGGCGGGGCCGCAGGTAGTGGCGCTCAATCCAGTCCATCTTCCGGGAAGGCGTGAGGTACGGCCGCGCGAGCACGGCCTGGGGCCAGGCATGGGCCGGGTCCGTGTCGAAGTGCTCGCCCAGGCAGAGCTGACAGGCGATGAAGCGGGCCACGTCCCAGCGCGCGGTGATGCCATGCCGGGCCGCGGCGTCGATGCCGCGCTCGGCCCGCGCGCGCAGCTCCCGCTCCTTCAGGTCCGCGCTCTCCCGAGGGAGCTGCGTCCTCAGGAAGCGCACCACGCTGCTCACGTAGGCGCCGCGTACCGAGGTGTCGAGGCACGCCATCTGTTCGGGGCGAATCCTCAGGACCACGCACGCTCCGGGACCGAACGGCCGAATGTGTGGATTTTAACGCTTTGCGGGGAGGACCTTCAACCGCGAGCGGGTGGCCAGATGCGACAGCAGGGCGGCCACTCCGTGAAGAGTGACACGCCCCGCGGTGCCCACCTCGTCGGTGGAACGTGACTACTGGACGGTCCAGCCCACCGTGCCGCTGCAGCTGGTGTTGCCGTAGCAGCCCGCGCGGATCTGATACGTGCCGCCCGCGCCCGCCGGCACCGTGTAGGTGGCGTGGGACAGCGAGCCGCAACCGGCGCCGTCGTCGTTGAACTTCACCTGCGTGCCGGCGGCGTTGTACAGGCGGATGAACGAGTCACCCGTGCCGGAGGCGCCCGCCACGTTGCAGGTGCCGAAGGAGAGGCTCTGGCCGGCCGTGAGGGTGACGTTCTCGTTGGTGGTGTTCTGCCGCGCGCTGTCGGAGTTGACCGAGCTGTAGTTGAACGTGCCGGAGGTGGCCGGCGGCGTCGCCGTGCCAATGGTCCACGCCACCGTGCCGCTGCAGCTGGTGTTGCCGTAGCAGCCCGCGATGATTTCGTAGTTCCCAGCCGCGCCGGCGGTGAAGGTCACCTTGGAGCCGCGGCCCGTGGCGCAGCCATCATCGTTGGAGGCGACCTCGATGCCGCTGGGGCCATTGACGCGCAGCCACGTGTCACCGGTGGCGCTGGCGCCCGTCAGGCCGCAGGTGCCCACGGTGATGCTCTGGCCGGCGGTGAGCTCCACCATGTGGCGGGTGGTGTTCACGGTGGCGTTCTGGGTGTTGCTGGCCGTGAAGTCGAAGGACGTCGGCGGCGGCGGCGTGGTGTTGCACAGCCGGACGCTGGTGTGGGCGGCGCAGAACGCCTCGATGGCCGGGCGGACGTAGGTGATGTCCTCGCCGCCGCAGTCCGTGCCGTTCTGGCTGCACTCGTTCACGACGTAGCAGCTGCCCTGAATGACGTAGTCCGTTTCGCCGCGCACCAGGATGCCGGCGATGGTGTGGCTGGACATGTCGTAGACGGCCGAGCCGGAGTTGCCGCCGAAGGTGTCGGTGGTGGCGGTGAAGTAGTCCAGGGTGCTGGCGCGGCCATTGCGGACGATGCCACCCGCGTCAATCTTGAGCGGGATGCCGCTGCCCGAGCCGATGACGGCCACGTTGGCGCCCGTCGTCATGGCGGCGTTGCCCGGGCGGATGGGCGCGGGCGTGAAGCGCGGCGCCGCCGGACGGTCCAGGCGGATGATGGCGTAGTCCAGCGTGCGGCCGCCGGAGGTGTTGTCCCGCCGCACGACAATCTCCTTGCAGCTGAAGATGTCCTGCGTGGTCATGGTCTGCACCGAGTTCGCGTCGGGCCGGTAGAAGTTGAAGGCCCACTTGAAGTCCCTGCAGTCGGCCGCGGTTTCCACGCAGTGGCCGGCGGTCAGCAGGAGGTCATCGTCGATGAGCGTGCCCGAGCAGTAGCCGGGCGACGGGTCGTCGATGAAGCGCTGGCCCGGGCAGAGGTTGCCATACTCGCCCAGCGTGAGGCTGGTGAAGACGACGTTGTTGGGGTCCGAGTCGTCAATCTCGAAGGGGTCGACCATGACGGCGCTGGCCTGCATGGCGTACTGCCGCAGGGTGGCGTCGGGGTGCGCGTACACGTCCATCCGGTCGTCGTTGCCATAGACGACGGGCTGCTCGGTGGAGCCGCTGCCAGCGGGCTCGCCCTCCGGAGCCGGTCCACAGGCCGCGACGGAGAAGGTACACAACAGCGCGCCGAGCAGCTTCCTGCGGGCGTCGGTCCGGGGGATACGCATGAGACAACCACTCCTACGGGAGATGTGAGGCCCAGCCCCGTCGGGGGCGGGCTGCCGCAATATATGTGAAAAAAGGCGTTCCTGCTGTCTGCTGGCGGACAGTCCGCGCGCGCCTCAGTCCGCGTCGGGGTCGCGCAGCCACTGGAGGGCTTCCCCGCGCGTCTCGAAGGTGCGGGTGGGGATGCTCAGCATGGCGCGCTTCGTCATCCGCCAGGCCTGGAGTCCGGAGGGGGCGTCACTGACGACCCGGGCGGAGCGCTTCATGCCGTGGAGCTGGGCGAAGGCGTTGAGGCTGGCCATGGCCGTCACCACGTCGCTGGGCATCACCCGGAGCTGGGACTGGTCCACCAGGGCGGACCACTCACCGGCCAGGTCGTTGATGGCCTTCTTCACGTCGGCCAGGTACTCGGCCAGGTCCGCGGTCGTGACTTGCGGGGGATAGACAACCTCGAGGATGCGGTCCTGCGAGTGAACGGTGATCTGGAATGGCATGACGGTGACGGGCTCCGGGCGGGCGCGCCATCCTAGCCGCAGGCGGTGACACGTCTAGAGCGGGAGGGTGGATGGGGCGCCCTGGCGGCACCTTCCCGGCCCTGTCCGGAAGGGCAGGGAATGTCAGACCCACCTGGTACTGACGTCCCTGCCGCTGCTCCGGTACCGGCGCGCCGAAGGGGCGCGCCGGCGGCTGCACCCGGCAAGGGGGTTTCATGAACACGAAGTTGTACGTCCTGGGCGCGGTGCTGGGCGCCGCCCCGGGCCTGCTGCCGGTGGTGTCGGCGCCGCCGGTGGCGTCCACGCAGGAGTCGCGTCAGGACTCGCGCGGGACTTCTCGAAAGGGCCGGGGAGGCCCGGCGAAGGGCGCATCCGCTCCCGTCCATCCGGCGGGGGTGACGCCACCTCCAGACGCGAAGGACGCGCTGGAGAACCAGGGCGCGGTCCCCGACGAAGGCCGCACGAGGGGTGGAGGCCAGAGCAAGGCTCCGCGCCATCCGTGCGAGGCCATCACCATCATCCAGGTGCCCTGCGATGCCGAGCAGGAGGCCTGCGAGTACACGTACTGGCACTGCCCCGAGGTCGTGAATCCGCTCCGGGCGTGAGTGATTGAAGCAGCGAGGAGCGCACGGGCGGCCAGTTCCGCCCGTGCGCTCTTTTTTTCGCGACGTGTCGGCCGTTCGCTTTTCTCCGGCGGCGCGTGTCCGTCTTGCTTGACACCCCGGAATCTCCGTCGGAAAAGCCCGGACACACGAGGCGGCCCGGCTCATTTCCTCAGAGGCCGCCGGGGAGCCCGGCATTGAAGCTCGCGACGCTCAAGGACGGAACCCGTGACGGCCGCCTCATTGTCGTCAAGCGGGACAACACGGCCTATGCGCTGGCCACCAACGTGGCGCTCACGCTGCAAGCCGCGCTGGATGACTGGGAGACGAAGGAACCCCAACTGCGCGCGCTGGATGCCCAGTTGGAGGCGGGCACGGTGCAGAGCCGCCCGCTGGACGTCAGCGCCCTGCACGCGCCCCTGCCGCGCGCCTACGAATGGGTGGACGGCAGCGCGTACCTCAACCACGTCATCCTGGTGCGCAAGGCGCGCGGCGCCGAGCCCCCGGAGACGTTGAAGACGGACCCGCTGGTGTACCAGGGCGGCTCCGGGGACTTCCTGGCGCCCACCGCCGACATCCCCCTGGCCGACGAGGCCTGGGGCCTGGATTTCGAAGGCGAGGTCTGCGCCATCCTGGGCGACACGCCCCAGGGCACGAAGGCGGAGAACGCGGCGCCGCACGTCAAGCTGCTGATGCTGGCCAATGACGTGTCCCTGCGCAACCTCATCCCCAACGAGCTGGCCAAGGGCTTCGGCTTCTTCCAGAGCAAGCCGGCCACGGCCTTCAGCCCCTTCGCGGTGACGCCGGACGAGCTGGGCGCGGCCTGGCGCGACGGGCGCATCCACTTGCGGCTGCGCTCGGTGCTCAACGGGCAGCAGGTGGGCGACACGGACGCGGGTCCGGAGATGCACTTCTCCTTCTTCGACCTCATCCAGCACCTGTGCAAGACGCGCAGCTACACGGCGGGCACCATCCTGGGCAGCGGCACCGTGTCCAACGCGGACCGCGAGCGCGGCATCTCCTGCCTCGCCGAGCGCCGGATGATTGAGACGATTGAGCAGGGCGCGCCCAAGACGCCCTTCATGAAGCCGGGCGACACCATCGACATCGAGATGACGGACGCCGAGGGCCGCAGCGTGTTCGGCCGCATCTCCCAGAAGGTGGTGAAGGTTCCATGAAGGGCCTTCGGCTCTACAGCTACTGGCGCTCGTCCGCGTCCTGGCGGGTGCGCATCGGCCTGCACCTGAAGCGGCTGGAGTTCGAGTACGTGCCGGTGCACCTGGTGAAGGACGGCGGCGAGCAGAACAGCGCCGCGTACCGGGCGGTCAATCCCATGCGCACGCTGCCCACGCTGGAGTGGACGGAGGCGGATGGCACGGTGCGCCGGTTGTCCCAGTCGCTGCCGGTGCTGGAGTACCTGGACGAGCGCTTCCCGGCGCCCGCGCTGTTGCCCGCTGACGCGTTCCTCCGGGCGAAGGCCCGGATGCTGGCGGAGATGGTGAACTCCGGCATCCAGCCCCTGCAGAACCTGTCCGTGATGCAGCACGTGAAGCAGTCGCTGAACGCGGATGACAAGGCGTGGTCGGCCTACTGGAACACGCGGGGCCTGGAGGCCCTGGAGGCGGCGGTGCAGTCCACGATGGGCCGCTTCTGCGTCGGGGACGCGGTGTCGCTCGCGGACGTGTGCCTGGTGCCGCAGCTCTATGGGGCGCGCCGCTTCGGCGTGGACCTGTCGCCGTACCCCACGCTGCTGCGCATCGAAGCCGAGTGCCAGGCGCTGCCCGCCTTCCAGGCCGCCCAGGCCGACCGGCAGCCGGACGCGGTTCCCGCCTGAGTCCGGTGTGGCGGCCGCGCCTGTCGTGGGCGCGGTCGCCGGAAGCGCGGCGTGGGACACTCGATTCCCATGCGTCCCTCTTCGTCCCCTCAGGGTGGTCTTCCGTCGTCTCCCGCTTCGCCGGTGGACCGCGCCGCCGCGCTGCGGGAGCTGGCGGGGTTGTTCCTCCGGCTGGGGACGTTCGCCTTCGGCGGCCCGGCGGCTCACATCGCGATGATGGAGGACGAGGTCGTGCGCCGCCGCGGCTGGCTGTCGCGCGAGGAGTTCGTGGACCTGCTCGGCGCCACGAACCTGATTCCGGGGCCCAACTCCACGGAGCTGGCCATCCACATCGGCCATCGGCGCGCGGGCTGGCCCGGCCTGCTGGTGGCGGGCGCGTGCTTCATCCTCCCCGCCTTCTTCATGGTCGCGGTCATCGCCTGGGCGTACACGCGATTCGGCACGCTGCCGAAGGTGGACGCCGTGTTGCACGGCGTGAAGGCCGTCATCATCGCCGTGGTGGCCCAGGCGCTCTGGGGGCTGCTGCGCACCGTCGTGCGGACACCGCTGGCCGCCTGCGTGGGCGCGGCTGCCGTGGCGGCGGCTTTCATGGGCGTCAATGAGCTGCTCCTGCTGCTCCTGTCGGGGCTCGCCGTGCTCGCGTGGCGCGGCATGGAACGACAACGGGCAGGCGCGCCTCGGGCGGGGGTGGCGCCGCTGTGGCCGTTGCTGTCCTTGGGGGCCACCACCGCCACGGCTGCCGCGCCGTTCACCCTGCACGGCCTCTTCCTCTTCTTCGTCAAGGTGGGCTCTGTGCTGTACGGCAGCGGCTACGTGCTGCTGGCCTTCCTCCGCACCGGGTTGGTGGAGCGCTACGGTTGGCTGACCGAAGCCCAGCTGCTGGACGCGGTGGCGGTGGGGCAGGTGACGCCGGGGCCCGTGTTCACCACGGCCACCTTCATCGGCTACGTGATGGGCGGCCCATCGGGCGCGGTGGTGGCCACGGCGGGCATCTTCCTGCCCGCCTTCGTCTTCGTGGCGCTGAGTGGACCGCTGGTGCCACGGCTGCGCCGCTCGTGGGTGGCCGGCGCCTTCCTGGACGGCGTCAACGTGGCGTCGCTCGCGCTGATGGCGGTGGTGACGTGGCAGTTGGGGCGGGCTGTGCTGGTGAGTCCGTTGCCGGTGGCCCTGGCGGCCGTGGCCGCCGTGCTGCTCATCCGCTATCGCGTCAATTCCGCGTGGTTGGTGCTGGGCGGCGGCTGCGTGGGAGTGCTGGCCGCCGGGGGTCTCAGCGCGGGGTGAGCACGGCCTCGCAGGCGCTCACCGGCTCGTTGGCGAGGTCCGCCCTGCGCGCGGTGCACTTCAGCCGGAGGACCTCGCCTTCGCGCAGGACTTCGCACGCGCGGTTGACCTCGACCGCTGTTCCGGTGCCCGCGTCGCCGGGCAGCGTCCCACCATCCGCGCCCACGGTGATGGCGACGTTCATGTCCGCCAGGTACCAGTTGTCGCCCTGGCGGAGGTCCACGTTGCCGTCGTAGACGTCCCCCGTCATGGGCAGGCCCGTTCGTTCCTCCACCTCCACGTCGAGGCGGCAGGTGTCTTGGGGGGTGCTCACCATGAGGATGCCCGGCGCTCCGCACGTGTTGTGGCCCACGTCGAAGGTGACGCTCTGGGCGGGCTGGTGGCAGCCCTTCTCTCCCGAGTCCGCGACGAGCAGCACCGCCGTGGTGGCGAGCGCGGCCGTGGCCGCGAGGTTCATCAGGATGACTTTCACGTGCTGACTCCAGTGGAGGGTGAGGCGGGGAGGGACGACGGTTCACGGGCGGCGGCGCGGCTGTAACGCACCGCCGCCCAGACAAGCGGCAAGGTGACGAGGTCGGTGGGGTCGGCCCAGGCTCGGAAGCTCCGGATGCCGAGCGGCAAGCCCAAGGGTCGCAGCAGCTCACAGAAGAGGTCCGCCGCGGGCTGGGAGACCTTGAGCGCGGTGTAGAGGCACGCGGTGAAGCCCGCGCCCACGGCCACCCTGCGCGCCCTGGGCCAGCGCGTCACCAGCGCCAGCAGCGCGGACACGTAGAGCGGCAGGAAGAAGCAGATGGCGACGTCGGACAGCTTGCCGGTGAGAGCGTTGTGGAAGGTGGGCTTGAGCCAGCGGTCATTCACCGCCATCAGCACCACCGCGAACAGGGGCAGCGGCGCGAGGAACTCCGGCATCGCGGGCAGGCGCTTCATTGGAGCTTCTCCCCACTCGAGAGGGCCCGCAGGAGGATGGCGTCCGTGAGCAGCTCCACCGGGGCCCGGTCGTCCGTCAGCGGCTCGCCCTCGGGCACCGGCTTCAGCTCTCCGGCAACGCGCTCCGCCAGCGGGCGCAGCGATGCGGGGAGCGACGCCGTGCGTGCCGCGAGCCGCTCCGCGAGCCCGGGGGCCCCGGCGAAGAGCAGCGTGTTGCTGTGGTTGCGCGCGTCGGCGGCTCGGACCTCCGGGAAGACGGTGGCCAGCGTGGCGCCCACGGCCTCCACCACCGCGCGCTCCTGCGCGTAGCGCCCCACGTTGAAGCAGGCCACGCCACCGGGCTTCAGGCGCGCGGCCACTGCGGCGGCGAACTCGCGCGTCGTCAGGTGGAAGGGGACGTAGGGGAAGCGGAACGCGTCGACCAGGATGACGTCGTACTGGCGGGTGTCGCTCGCGAGGAAGGCGCGCGCGTCTCCGACGTGGACTTCCACCTCGGAGGGCAGGTCGAAGTGCGCACGGCCCAGCCGCACCACCTCCGCGTCCAGCTCCACGCCCACCACCTCCACGCCGGGGTACGTCTCCCGCAGGCCCCTGGCGCTCGTGCCCGCGCCCAGGCCCAGGACCAGCACCCGGGGCGCTCGTGGCGCTGCCTGGGCCATGGCGGGGACCAGCAGGTAGTGCCCGAAGACTTCTCCGCGCACAGGCAGGCCAGGCCGGTGGACGCTCTGCACCGCGTAGCCCTCATCGAAGACGAGCGAGCGGGTGCCGTTTTCGTCCTTCACCACCTGGATGAAGGCATAGGGGGACTCGGCCACGTCCACGGCCTTGGGGGCGCGGGGCAGGGCGTGGGCGCCCAGGGCCAGTGCCACCATGGGCACGCCCACGGCGGGCAGCCGCCACCGCCACCCCAGGCTCCAGGAGGCCGTGAGCCCCAGCACCGCCGCGAAGAGCGCCATGGTGCGCGCGGTGCCCAGCAGCGGCAGCACGACGAAGGCCGCCAGCAGCGTTCCGGTGATGCTGCCCACCGTGGATGCGGAGGACAGCCGTCCGGCGTGCGCGCCCGCTGACTCCACTCCCGCCAGCCCCACGCGCAGCACGTACGGCCCCACCGCGCCCAGCACCAGCAGGGGCGGCATCGCCACCACCAGCAGCAATGCCACGCGGCCCAGCCCCTCCATGGGGCGTCCGCCCAGCACCGCGGCCGTCGCGCCGGGCAGCAGCACCCGCGCGAGGAAGGGCAACATGGCCAGGGCGAGCGCGGAGAGGCAGAGCGCGCTCAGCAGCAGTGTCAGGCGACCCGAGCGGTCCGCCACGCGGCCTCCCAGATGCGCGCCCAACGCGAGCCCACCCAGGACCAGGGAGATGAGCGCGGCCCAGACGGGCGTGCTGCTGCCGAAGTAGGGCGCCATCAGGCGTGACGCCGCCATCTCCGACGCCATGACGGTCGCGCCGGTGATGAAGGACAGCCATGTCAGCGAAGACGTGGGTCGCATGCTCGGACGCTTGCTTCAGCAAGGCCCGTTCCAAGGCGAAGTCCTCGAAATGATTGATGTGGGGGGACAGCGACGGCAGGGGTGCTGTGACAGGTGTGTCAGGGGCGTGTTATCGGGCGGCGATGCCCCGCCGCTTCCGGGCGGCGGTGATCGTCAGCAGCAGCACGACCATGGGCACGCCCAGCACCAGTGGCCACAGCCAGAGCGGCTCGCCGCCGTGGATGACGGCGCGGAACTCGCGGCCTTCGGTGGGGGCGTCCATCAACTCCGCGAGGTTGAGCTTCCACTCCACGGTGTCCTTCTGCTCGTTCACCGTGCCGTTCGTCTCGCCGATGCCAGGGCCGTGGATGCGAAGGGTGAGGCGGTTGTTGATGAGCATGGCCTTCACCATGCCCTTCGCGAGCTCCTGGGCGGCCTGCTCCGCGGCCTCGTCACCGATGCCGACCGGCGCGGTGAAGGCCTTCTCTGGGTTGAAACGCTGGGTGTAGACGTAGTCCCCGCCCTGGCGCTCGATGCGGAAGTCCCACGCATCCTTCGGCGACGACGGTTGGCCCTGGGTGTGCTGCTCGGCGGCGCGGCGGTAGAGCTCCGGGAGCCGGGTGACGTCCTTCACCGTCACGTCGTAGACGAGATGGACCTGGCCGTCCTTCTCGTAGTCCCGGAGCATCACCTGGGAGACTTCCGGGTCCTGGCGCAGCGCCTGCTCCGCCTCGCGCGCCTGCGCGAGCAACGCTTCCTTGGTATCCGTCGCACCGCCCAGCCGCGCCAGCGCCGTCAGTGACTTGGGCATCCCCATGTCGACGACGAGGCGCGCCGAACCTCCTGGCTCAATCCAGAGGTCCTGCTCGACGTTGAAGCAGCCCGTCAGGAAGAGGGACAGCGCTGTGAGCAGCAGCGCGGGACGAAGCAGGGTGCACGGTGAGCCATGGAGCATGGCTCACCAGTATGCTGGGACTGTTTCACGCGGAGAAGGGGAGGGACGCCACCTTCACCGTGGCGGGGCCCGCCGCCAGCGTCAGCTCGGTGCCCGGCTCCAGCGAGTCCCGGTGCACGTAGCCCAGGGCCACCCGCTGCCCCGCGACAGGCGACTGCACCACGCTGGTCAGCCAGCCCACCTTCTTCTCCCCGCGCCGCAGCTCGGTGCCGGGGGCCACGTCCGCGTCGCCCAGCAGCAGCCCCGTCAGCTTGCGGTTCATGTGGCCGCGGAAGGTGGCTCGGGCGATGACCTCCTGCCCGATGTAGCAACCCTTGTTGTAGGAGATGGCGTTCGCCAGGTTGGCTTCCAGCGGGATGGTGGTGTCCACCATGTCCTGGCCGTACCGGGGGACGCCGGCCTCCACTCGGAGCAGCTCCAGGGCCTCGAAGCCCAGGGGCTTCAGGCCGTGAGCGGCGCCAGCCTCGGACAGGGCCCGCCAGGCGTCCTCCAGGCCGGCGCGCGGCACCCACACGTCGACCCCATGGGGCTCGATGGCGGTGCTCCCCAGCAGCCACACCTCATGGCCCGCCAGCGTGGCCGTGCGGGAGGCATGGTGCGACAGCGGCGCATGGGGGCTGCCCAGGGCGGCCGACAGGACGTCCGCCGTCCGGGGCCCGAGCAGCCGGAGCAGGGCCAGTTCCCCCGTGGCCTCGTGCAGCTCGGCGTCCTCGGAAATGAGGTATTTATCCAGGAACTCCCGCACCTTGGCGCCGGTGCCGGGCTCCAAATCCAGGAGGAGGTCTGTCTCCCGCTTGAGGATGCGGGCATCCGCCACCATGGCCCCCTTGACGGTCAGCATGGCGGCATAGGCCGCGGTGCCCACGGGCAGGTTGTTCACCTCCTGGGTGACCATCCCGTGTAGGTAAGAGGTCCGGTCTTCTCCAGTGATTCGGAGGGTTTCGCGGTAGGAGGCATCATGGAGGGCCACGGACGCCTTCGCCGCCCGGTACTCTCCCTCTGAGTCTCCATACCCGGCCACGGTTTCCCGGCCGCCCACAGCGCCAAAGCGGGCGCCCGCCTTCTCGTGAAGAAAATGCAGAGACAGCGGTTCCATGTCCGTCGCTATATAGAGGCGAAGGAGCGAATGCCACGATGGATGTGAAGCACCTGTCGTCCTTCCAGGACTTCTCACCGGAGAAGCTCCTGAAGCACAATGTCTTCCAGTCCGGCCGTTTCTTCCTGGACGTGTACTGCCTCCAGCCGGGACAGGCCCAGAAGCCCCACCGCCATGCCACGTCGGACAAGGTGTATGTCGTCCTCGACGGGCGCTGCCGCTTTCGCGTGGGCGCCGAAGAAGAAGTCCACGGCCCTGGCGCCGCCATTTTCGCCCCCGCGGGCGCCGAACACGGCGTCGCCAACGACGGCCCCGATGCTGCCCGCCTCCTCGTCCTGATGTCCCCGCCCCCGGAGCATGCATGAGCTCGACGTCTTCCCCTTCGCCCACTCCCGTGGCGACTCGTGGCGCGCTGGCGCTGCTGGTCCTGGGCCTCGCGGAGAGCGGCCTGTCCATCTTCCAGTGGATGCAGTTGCTCACCCTGCGCGGTGGCGGCTCCACCGTGTGCGGCGTCTCCGACACGGTGAACTGCGAGACGGTGTGGAACTCCGCCTTCGCCAGCCGCGTGCATGACCTGGTGGGCCTGCCCGTGGCGGCCCTGGGCCTCGTGTGGGGGCTGGTCGCGGTGGGCCTGTCCGCGCTGTTCCTGGCGTGGGCGCGCTCGGGCCGTCCGGTGCGTCCGGCGGCCAACGGGCTGCGGCTGGTGGCCGCCGCGGGCCTGGTGTCCGTGGTGGTCTTCGCCGTGGCCAGCGCGCAGTCGGGCGCGCTGTGCCCCACGTGTCTGGCGACCTATGCGCTGGTGGTGGCCTTCGCGGGTGTGGCCTGGAAGGGCCTGCCCGGACCGCTGCTGCCCGGCGCGGGCGAGTGGGGCGCCACGCTGAAGTGGACGGCGGGTGTCACCGCCGCGGTCTTCCTGGCGACGCTGCTGCCCGGCCGGGCCACGCCCAAGGCGTCGGAGGCGTCCGGTGCCGCGCTGCTGCCGCCCGCGCCGCAGGTGGCCAGCACGCAGACGCCGGGCGTGACGCCGCAGACGCCGCCGCCTCCGCCCGCGTCGCTGGAGGAGTTCCTGCGCTCGCTGCCGCCGCAGCACCAGCAGTTCATCGCGGACGCGCTGGCCGCGTACCGCAGTGAGACGCCGCAGCCGGCCGCGGCGCCCGCGCGCCACCGCTACGGACCGGTGGATGCGCCGGTGAAGATTGTCGAGTGGACGGACAGCAAGTGCCCCCACTGCAAGATGCTGGTGGAGGAGCTGTCCGCGCTGAAGAAGCGGGTTCCCGAAGGGAAGATGTCGCTGGAGGCTCGCCAGTTCCCGCTGGATGGCGCGTGCAACCCGGCGATTCCGCGCCGGGGCCCGGATGCGCCCAGCGTGCGCTGTGTGGCGGCGCGTGCGCAGATCTGCCTGGAGGGCGCGCCGGACTACTGGGAGCTGCGTGAGAAGATGTTCGCCGCGCAGGCCGTGCTGGACACGGAGCGGGCGGTGGAGATTGCGTCGTCGGGTTCGGTGCCGCGCTCGCAGCTGGAGGTGTGCATGAACAGCCCGGCCACGGCGGCGAAGATTCAAGAGGACTCCCGCTACGCCATGCGCCACCACATCCAGGGCACGCCGCTGGTGCTGGTGAACGGCCGCGAGACGCCGCCCTCCGCGCCGTTCCTCTACGCGCTGGTGATGGCGGACGGGAACCCGAGCGCCCCTGGCTTCGACGTGCTGCCCCCGCCGCGCCCGCGCCCGGCCGGTGGCCATGGCCACGGCCACGACGACCACGCGGGCCACAACCACTGAGGACGCGGCACCCTCACCATGGGCAAGCGCGACAAGAAGGGTGAGCCGCCGGCGGCACCGGCGGCTCCGTTCAACAATCCGTTCGCCGCGCTCTCGGCGCAGCGGGAGGCCTTGCCCCAGGCTCCCGCCGCGCCCGTGGCCCAGGCGCCTGTGAAGGCCGAACCCAAGGGCCCCGCGCGCGCGGTGGTTCGCATGGAGCGCAAGGGCCGAGGTGGGAAGGAAGTCACGGTGGTGGAGCACCTGGAGCTGCCCGCGGCTCAGCGCGAGGTGTGGCTCAAGGCGCTGAAGAACTCGCTCGGCTGCGGCGGCGTGGTGGAGGACGACACGCTGGTGCTCCAGGGCGACCAGCGTGAGCGGCTGCCCGCGCTGCTCGAGGCGCGGGGCGTGCGGAAGGTCACGGTCGGCTGACGGGCTCGGCGTCGGGCTTTGCTCGCGGAGGGCGAGGCCTGGTGTTCTCCACCAGGCACGAGCCCACCACGCTCCGGCCATGTCAGGTGACGACGCGGAGACGGCGAAGGTCGAACCGTGTGTCGCGCTCGCTGCCACAAATCAGTGGGCGACTTGCGCATCGCCCCCGCCAAGGTGGGCGAAACCAAGGTGTTCCGCACGGAAGGCTGGACCATGGCCCTCATCGTCTCCGAGGACATCAAACAGGCTCTGGAGCGGCTAGAGGCCACCGGCGTGAAGTTCACGAGGGTGTAGCCCAGACACGAAAAAGCCCGGGCCGCCGTGAAGGCGCCCGGGCTTCTTGCTACGGCCTGCGCCGAGCGAACTACAGCGCGCCGATGATGGCGTCGGTGAACTCGCGGGTGGTGGCCTTGCCACCGAGGTCGCCAGTGCGGACTTCGCCCGAGCCGTACACCTTCCAGATGGCGTTCTCCATGCGGCGCGCCGCCTCGCCCAGCTCCAGGTGGTCCAGCATCATCACCGCGGACATCATCAGGGCGGTGGGGTTCGCGATGCCCTTGCCCGCGATGTCCGGGGCGGTGCCGTGCACGGCCTCGAAGACGGCGGTGCGCTCGCCGATGTTGGCGCCCGGCACCACGCCCAGGCCGCCGACCAGGCCCGCGCACAGGTCGCTGAGCACGTCGCCGTAGAAGTTCTCCGCCACCAGCACGTCGAAGCGCGTCGGGTCCTTCACGAGCTGCATGGCGAGGTTGTCGATGATGACTTCCTCGTAGGTGATGTCCGGGAACTCACGGCCCACCTTGCGGCAGCAGTCCAGGAAGAGGCCGTCCGACAGCTTCATGATGTTCGCCTTGTGCACGGCGGTGACCTTCTTGCGGCCGTGCTTGCGGGCGTACTCAAAGGCGAAGCGGGCAATCCGCGTGGAGGCCTTCTCGGTGATGATCTTCAGCGACTCCACCACGCCCGGGACGATGATGTGCTCCAGGCCGGCGTAGAGACTCTCCGTGTTCTCACGCACCACGACGAGGTCCACATTCTCGTAGCGCGTCTTCACGTTCGGTACGCTCTTCACGGGCCGCAGCGACGAGTACAGGTCCAGCCGCTTGCGCAGGCCCACGTTGGCCGACGGGAGGCCACCGCCCACCACCGTGCCCGTGGGGCCCTTGAGCGCGATGCCGCTGCGCAGCACCGCCTCCACCGTCTCGTGAGGCAGGTTGGTGCCGTACTTGGCCACCACCTCCGTGCCTGCGTCCTTGTACTCGAAATCAAGGGGGACCTTGAGCGCCTCGAGGACGCGAACGGTGGCCGCCATGACTTCGGGGCCAATGCCATCGCCATTGATGATCGTGACAGTTCGTGTGGTCGCCATGGGTGCGGAGTCACAGCACAATTTCCCTGGTGTCGAAAGGACGAAAACGCCCGGAATTCAGCCGCAGGCATGGCGGCCATGAGGTAGGCGCACCCTGGTGGGTCACCTGGCCGGTTTCCGGGCGGGAGGGCATCCGCTCCGAGTGTCAGTGCTCGGACGTGGAAGACGGCCGCGGGCGGCGGGTGGGTTTGCGCCGGGTGCGGATGGCGTAGGGCCGGTAGAAGGCCTCCCACAGGGCCGCCCGGCGTCCCCGGGGCCGGGTCCGCAGCTCGCCCAGGGGCGCCCGGATGAAGAAGGACGACAGGAACAGGTAGGACGCGGTCAGCGTGAGCAGCAGCAGGATGGCCGTCACGGCCTCGCCGGGAATCCAGGCCACCCCCGCCCGCGCCAGGAACTCGTCGAGGTCCACGGGGGGCTTCGGGTGGCTGTAGACCTTCACGAACCACGTCATCATCAGGACCATCAAGATGGGCCCGTAGGCGCGGTTGAGCCGGGTGGAGATGGCGGAGAAGAGGGAAAGCTGGATTTGGGGCCGTTCCAGCTCCAGGGCCAGCTCGCGCAGGGCGTCTGGGTCCACCGGCTCGTGCCGGAGCATGGGGGCCCACCAGCCGTCCTCCAGCAGGCGCACCCGGCGGTTCCACAAGTCGTAGTAGCGGTAGCGCCGCGCCTCGATGAGGAGGAACGACACCACCATCCAGATTCCCACCAGGAAGGTGACGTGTGAGCTCTGCGTCGACGCGAAGCCGAAGGAGATGACCGCCGCCGTCGTCGTGATTGCCCAGTTGGTGGTGGTGTCCAGGCGCGTGCGCCAGGTATCGGAGCGGCTCAGCTCCCCCCGGAACAGCTGGGCCATGGCCTGCTGGGAGAGCCAGGGCGACTCCAGCACATCGTTTTTGTCACGTTCACGCACGGGCATCCTTCGCCGGAAGGTGGGCTGGGCAGTGGGCGTTTGCAACGCAGGCGGGGTGGGGATGGCAGGCAGGCGGGCGGGCGCACGGGTGGCCATGGCGGGCGCGCGTGTGCAGCTTGCTGACTTGAACGTGCCCGACGTGAATCCCATACAGGCCCTGTCCCACCTCCTTCAGGAGGAGCGCGAGCGCCTGGCACGCCTGTGGGCCAAGCGCCTGCGCGCGGAGACATACGACGTGGAGGTCCCCGGCAGGGACCTGCGCGCCCCGCTGCGCCGGTTGCTGGACGAACTGGCCCGCCTGCTCAGGGACCGGCCCGACGACGTCGTCCGGCTCTGGCCGGAGGTGGTCCGCCCGCACGGCGCCTTCCGCTACACCCAGAACTTCGACCCCGAGGACCTGACGCGTGAGTTCAAGTCCCTGGAAGAGGTGATGCTCCACGTCTACGCGCGCCGCAACGGTGGCTTCATCGAGCCCCAGGTGGCGGAGCTCGTGGCGGAGCTGGTGTGGGAGGCGGACGCCGCGGCCCAGGCGTCCTATGCGCGCATCCTGAAGACGGAGGAGGTGCGCTTTCGTGAAGCGGCGGTGATGGAGTCGGTGCTCAACCAAGTGGACGTGGGCATCATGCTGGCGGAGGTGGACGGCACCGTCTCCTTCGCCACGCCGCCGGTGAGCCGCCTCATGGGGGTGCCCATGCGCGCGGTGGTGGGGGGGCGGGCGGCGAACACCATCAATCCCGTGCTGACGCAGGTGAACGCGCGCCACCTCACGGGTGAGCCCTTCAGGCTGGCCGACATGCCCTTCCTGCGGGCACTCAAGGAGAAGGGGCCCGTGCGTGGGGTGATGATGGTGGTGGAGCGCCCCGGCGGCGACACCGCGACGCTGGAGCTGAGCGCCACGCCCGTCTGGGAAGAGGAGGGCGAGCTGGCCGGCGCCATCCAGACCTTCACCGACCGAACGGAAGCGGTGAACAAGACGAAGGCACTCCAGAGCGCGCACGGGGAACTGCGCAGGCTCCAGGGCCGCCTGCTCCAGCGCACCCGCCAGCAGGCGCTGGGACAGCTCGCCAGCGGCGCGGCGCATGCGCTCAACAACTTCCTCAACGTGCTGCGGCTGCGAATCACCCTGCTGCAACGCGAGTTCAAGCCCGAGCACCTGGAGGCGCTCGACAAGACGGTGCAGCAGATTGGCGAGCTGGTGGCCCGGCTCCAGGAGTTCAACATCCAGCGCACCCAGGAGCAGCCCACCGACGTCCCCGTGGACCAGACGGTGCGCGAGGCGCTGGAGCTGGCGCGCGGCGAGCTGGAGCAGCGCGAGCACCCGGTGTACGTCGACCTGGACCTGGGCGACGCCGGCAACGTGCGCGCGGATACGGGCTTCTTCCGCGAGCTGGTGGTGAACCTCTTGCTCGTCTCGAGAGACCGGATGGAGACCGGCGGCCGGCTGCATGTCTCCACGCGCACAGATGGCTCCTCGTGGCTGGTGCTGCGCATCGAGGACGAGGGCACGCCCTACGCGCCCGATGAGCTGGCGCGGCTGTTCGACCCGCTGCGCCGGGACGCGAGCGCGCCGCAGTTGTCCCTGTTCCTGGCGGTGGCGCGGGCACAGGTGGAGCGCTGGGGCGGCGAGCTGACGGCGGAGGTTCCGGCCTCGGGCACGGGCACGGCCTTCGTGGTGCGTCTGCCCCGCGTGCATGAAGGCGCCGTGTCCACCGCGCCACGTCCGGAGCCGTCGCGCGCGGAGCTGATGCGGCCGACGGGGCCCCGGCGCTTCCAGCAGACGCGCAGCGTGCTGGTGGTGGATGACGACCTCGACAACGCGCGGATGATGGCGGAGGTGCTGGGCGAGGAAGGCTACGAGGTCCAGGTGGCCCACAGCCCCGCGGTGGCGCTGGGGATGTGGGACCGGCGCCGCTACGACGCCGCGCTGCTGGACGCGGTGATGCCGGAGATGAGCGGCTGGGAGCTGGCGCGCGAGCTGCGCAAGAAGACCCCTCAGGCGCTGCTGGCCATCGTCACCGGCATGGACGTGCGTGGACAGAACCGCGCCAACCTCGCGCTGGTGGACGCCGTGTTCCGCAAGCCCATCGACGTGGGCGCGCTGGATGACTTCCTAGGACAGTCCGATACCGCCGCCGCTTCCGAGAACGGTGCGTCGACCTCGGGTTCCGCGCCCCCCGCCTGAGCGCAGCGGACTGGACGACGTGGTGCCTCCGTCGGACCGGTAGCTCGCGGCGTTACAGTTTTCACTCAAAGTGTTGCGGCGCGGGTCACACCGCGAAGCCCGTTCCGCCGGGATGGGCCCGTGTCCGAGGGGAGCGGGTGCTTCCCCAGTGCAATCTCCTTGTCTGGATAGAACTGCGAGTGTGGCTCGTCGCTTGCTCCAGGTCCGCGGGCCCGCCGGTGCCCGCGGTCCTGATTCGGGCGTCCACCCCCGGTGGTTGCCACCCCCCACGAGGTGCTGCGTGAGATTCAATCTGAGAGGCCTGTTGCTGGCCGGAATGATGCTGGCCGGCGGCGGTGCCATGGCGGAAGAGAGCGCGGTCTGCGAAGGCCGTACGTCACAACCTCCCCTGCAGCGGGATGCCCAGGGGCGCGTGAAGGTGGGCGAGGACGTCGTCGCCACCTTCAAGTCACGTCAGCCCAGTGCGCGGCCGGAGGGCGTTCGCGCCAAGGCCGAGCTGGCCTGGACGGACCGCGTCAGCAGCCCGGGTGCCACGTACATCGCGCCGCACTTCAGCCAGTTCGCGCTCGCGTCGGGGGACTACGTCATCGTCCGCGCGCCGGACGGCTCGCGTGAGTACCGCTACGAGGGCTTCGGAAAGGGCGAGGGCAACGCGCCGGTGAGGGGCGGCTTCTGGAGTGGTCACATCTCCGGTGACGTCGCCATCGTCGAGCTGTGGAGCACGGGCGGCCAAGCGAAGTCCGGCTACACCATCGACCGGTTCGCTCGCGGCTTCGCCAACCTGGCGGCGCTGGGCGAGGAGCTGGACAACAAGGCCCTCTGCGGTCCGGACGACTCGCGCAACGCGCGCTGCTACCAGACGTCGGACCCGCGTCAGTACAAGCACTCGCGCGCGGTGGCCCGTCTGCTCATCAACGGCAGCGGGGCCTGCACGGGCTGGCTCGTGGGCAACCAGGGCCACGTGATGACCAACGAGCACTGCATCGCCAACACCTCGGACGCGCTCAACACCGACTTCGAGTTCATGGCCGAGGGCGGCGCCTGTACCTCCGCTTGCAACAGCTGGTTCGGCTGTCCGGGCACGGTGGTGGCCACGAGCTCCACGCTCATCGCCGTGGACGCGCCCCGGGACTACGCCCTGGTGCGGCTGCCCACCAACCCCACGGCCACCTACGGCTACCTCCAACTTCGCAACACCACCGCGTTCGTGGATGAGCGCATCTACATTCCCCAGCACCCCGCCGCCTGGGGCAAGCACATCGCCCGCAACTCCACGCACGCGTCGGACGCCTCGGGCTTCGCGGAAATCTTCGCACTCAACCGGCCCGCGTGCTCGCCGGGTGGCCCGCTGGACATCGGCTACTACGCGGACACCCAGGGTGGCTCGTCCGGCTCTCCCGTCATCGCCAACTCCGACCACCGCGTCGTCGCGCTGCACCACTGCGCCAACTGCCCCAACCGTGGCGTGCCCATCACCTCCATCATTTCCCACCTGGGCTCACTGTTGCCTCAGTGCGCGCTGCGCAGCGCCACCTGCCCGGACCCGTATGACGTCTGGATGCGCGACACCTGGTCCGACACCGGCCTGGAGCCGGACCCCGCCACCGCGGGCCAGGACATGTGGGCCAGCCCGTACATCTGGATTCGCCGCAACCCGGACGGCGTCGCCAACCCGCACGTCCACCAGAACCCTGAGCTGGGCGCGACGAACTACGCCTACGTGAAGCTGCACGGCGGGCCCCGTCCGGGCGCCTCGGGCGCCTCAAGCTGTACTACGCCAACGCCTCCACCGGTTTGGCCTGGCCCACGGACTGGACGCAGTTCGGTGACGTCGCCGTCAACGGCTTCACGCCCGACACGCACATCGTCCAGGCGCCGTGGAGCAGCCTGCCCGGCGAGGGCCACTACTGCCTGGTGGCGCGCTGGGAGTCCGCATCCGACCCCATGTCGTTCACCGAGACGACGGACATCGACACCAACGTCCGTCAGAACAACAACATCATCTGGCGCAACGTGAACATCGTGGACCTGGAGTCCGGCAGCGAGGAGGTCCACTTCATCGTGCGCAACGTGCACGAGGGAATCCGCGCGCTGCGGCTGGCGGTGCGGGTGCCGGAAACGGACCGGCAGCGGCCCTTCCCGGTGAATGGCGGCCGTGTCGTCGTGCGTCTGCCGGACGCGCTGTTCAAGCGCTGGGTGGAGGCGGGCGGCAAGGCCGAGGGCATGAAGATGCTGAGCGAGGGCGAGTTCGAGGTCGTGTCTCCGGAAGGGGGCGTGTTCCACGAGCTGCCGCTAGGCTTCCGCGAGGAGCACCAGCTGCGGATGTTCTTCGAGCGCTCGGCGGACGCCACGCCGGAGCCCTACCACCTGGAGGTCGTGCAGTTCGACCAGGACAAGCCTGACCGTGAGAGCCTGGGCGGCATCGGCTACGACATCTACACCCACGGCGAGCCGAAGCCGAAGCAGTAGCCGTCGCTTCGCCTGACGCGGCTTCGCTCGCGTGCCGTCCTGGCGCGGGCGGAGCCGTGACGTGTTTGCATCCGTCCGTCGCCGTGCTTTGTCTGGTCTCCGGCGCGGCGCTTCCCGCCGCGTCCTTTCCCGGAGGCAGTGCGTGCGGGTGGATGACCTTTGCCTGGTGCTGGTGTCCTCGCTGTTGCGGGAGGACCGTGCCCGGTGGCCTCAGCGGCTCGAGGCGCTGGAAGAGGAACTGGGCGAGTCCTGGGCGCTGCGGCGGCTCAAGGTGCCGAGAGCGTACTCCCTGGGGGTGCGGCTCCTGGATGGGCGTGAGCTCCCGCTCGCCGCGTGGCTCGACTCGTTCAAGGAAGGTGGGGGGCGCTCCGTTCGCGTGGTGGACCTCGGCGCGTCCTCGTCCGAGGCGCTGCCCGCGCACATCGCCGCCGCGTTCGCCAACTCGGGAGGCGTGGTGCTGGAGGTGACCTCGGGTGGGGCGTCCTCGCTCTTCCTCCTGCGAATGCACTCCAGCCGCCCGCACCTGCTCACCGCGCGGCAACTCGTGGACTTCGCTCGTGCGCAGTCGCACGCGGACCGCGTCTTCGAGGCCTGGGCGGCGTCCATCTCCGAGAACAACCAGCTCAACGACCGGCCCGCGGTGCCGGCCTCGGAGGTGCCGGACTACCTGGCCTCGCCGGACGGGTTCGTGCACTACGACTTGCGCGGCGGTGACCTGGTGGAGGAACTCCAGGCCACCCTTCGCCGTCACGGCGCGGACGTGACGATTCCAGACGCGCTCCGAGCCTGCTTCTACACCAGCGACCCGGACGCACTGTTTCGCGAGATGCTGTCTCCCGAGCAGCAGGCGGAATTCGTCCCGTCGGAGGAGCAGCTCCTCCTCACCGACACCACCACGCCCCAGCAGTTCGCGGACCTGGTGGCCGCGCAGCCCTTCGCCGCGGATGCCTGGACGCGCATCGCCCGGGACCAGAACTCGTTCCTGGCGGAGGGGGAGCCGCCCGTGACGCCGGAGGGTTTCGAGGCCCGGCTCCGGACGATGGCGCCGGATGGGCTCCAGTCGATGCTGACCGGCAACCTGATGATGGCGTTGCAGCAGGCGGCCCGGGCCCATGGCGCGGAGTTGGTCATCCCCGAGCCCTTGCGCGGATGCATCCGGCCTGTGTTCTCTCAGGAAGAGGACACGGGGCGGATTCCGGGCAAGGAGTTGCTGCGCCTGCAGTCCAATCCCGACGTGTACCAGATGTACCTGTTCCACGAACTGGCGGCCGGGCCCGCGCCCGTGTCCGAGAGGCCGTCCTGGGACGAGGCGCGGCGTGGCTTCACGAAGGCACTGCGGGAGGCAGTTGCCTTCTCGGCCGCGCAGGGCTCGAACTTCGCGGATGCGTTCAAGCTGGCGCTCTTCGCGCTCGAAGGGCAGGCGCCGCGCTACGACGAACTGTCACCGGAGCGGGTGCCGGATTACCTGGAGGCGGTGAAGGCCGCGGGCTTCGACGGGCGGCCGGTGCAGGTCTTCGAGGACAGGCTGGGCTCGTTGGGACTGTTCCAGTCGCTGGGGATGTCCGAGGAGAAGCTGCGTGGACTGCTCGCCTACCTGCTGTCGGATGTATTTGGCGGCATGGGCTCGTGGAACGACCAGTACTTCGAGACGCCCGAGGCGCAGCAGCAATACGATGCGGTGTCAGCGCGGCTGTTCGGCGAGCGGAGTGCGTTCTTCGTGGCCACGCTCAACACGCGCTGAGGCGGAAGGTGTGATGGTGGGCACGGCAGCCGGGCCCTGGCTGCCTGTCCCTCCCTTGTGGCGCTGGGTGGCGGTGTCCACCTCTGAGGGAGGAGGAGACACCACCATGTCACGCAAGACGATGGACTGCCGGAAGGCGCCCAGTGACACCCACTGCACGCTGACGATTTCGGGCGAGGAGGACGAGGTATTCCAGGCGGCCATCGCGCACGCGGTCTCCGCGCACGGCCACGAGGACTCCGGTGAGCTGCGCGAGATGATTCGCGGCATGCTCGAGGACGAGGCACCCGAGGCCAGCATGGGCCGGCCCATGTCGATGCAGGAGCCGCAGCAGCCGAGCAGGCACTGAGGGACGCGCCTGTCAGCGCGTGGGCAGCTCGCGGAACGAGACTCCGTCCAGTTCCAGGCGGCGCACCGTTTCCATGAACCGCTCGGTGCCGACAATCATCGTGGCGAAGTTGCCCACCCGGAACAGGTCCACGTCCACTGGGAGCGAGGCCGCGTCGAGGATGGGCTCGTCGGGTCGACGGAACCCGAGGCGCCCGCAGGTGGCGCACCGAGGGGGCAGGTCAGGAGGCATGCAGTCCGCGTGCAGTTGGCCACGCGGGTCGAGCTGAAGCTCCAGGAACTCGGGGGCGTCCTTCTGCCGGAATCGCAGCGCTGTTCGCGCGCCGAGCAGCCCGCGGAGGCCTTCCTCCCGAAGTCGCTCCAGTTCTTCGTGGCGAATCAGCAGCAGACTGCTGCCCAGCCATGCGAAGGAACCGAACCGCCCGGAGGCGGTTCCCACCAACGGGCCGAACGTCGTCCCCGGAGGAAGCAGAGCACCTGGCGGTGCCAGGGGCCGTACCAACTCCCGGAGCCGTGAGAACTCGGTGAATGGCTCAGGCCTGGCTTTCAAGAAGGCGCTCTGCTCGGGCAGAACGGACAAATCAACGGCGGGATACTGGTGTCCTGAACTGGCCCAGGTTTCACCGCAGCCCGGGCATCCCGCGAGGCCGGGCAGCCCCCACTTGTGCGCGGCGTTGAGGCTGCCGTTGGTGTGGGCTTGCACCGTCGAGTCTTCGCGCAGCCAGAAGAAACGCGTCATTCGTCCTCATGCTCCAGGGCGAGAATAGTAGGGCTGGATGGGACCGCCCATGAGCTCAAAGCGGTGAATCAGCTCCCCTGCGTGTCTGAAAATCTCGGTGGGAGTCGCACCCTCGTTCGCGTCTTTGAACTCACGCCAGGCCCTGTTCCACTCGCCGCCGCGTTCGCCGCCTCGGTGAATCCGCTGATGGACGTGGCGTGGAATGGGCATCGTGTAGTCGTGGATTTTCACTCCCTGCCGTTCGAACCAGCGGGCGAGGTCCTCTGCCTGCGGGAAGATGTGGTGTTTCTCCCAGCGCCCAGGCGTGAGTCGAGATGGCGCTGAGAAGAATCGCTCAGGGCCGCCCTTCCAGTTGGGGAACACCATGACGGCGCCCCGAGGCAGGTGCTGTCCTCCGCCCCAATGCCTCCGGGGGCCTCTGCCGGGAGCCGCGGCCGCCACGGGCGGGCGAGCCGGTGGGAAGCGCGCGAGCTCCACCGCGCCGTCCACGTCCTGACACCGGTAGAAGCCACAAGCGTCTCCCATGCACAAGAGCGAGACGCACTGGTCCTCATCTGGCGTGGCGCACGCCTCCTCGGCGCCGTTCCATGCTTGCTGAGTGGGCACCTGCGGAGCCGACGCGCAGCCTGCCCACGGTGCCGTGAGCAGCAGTAGCCAGAGTGACAGGAGTGTTCGCATGGTTGGGGGAACCTATCGTCCAGCGCCGAGATGGTCGTTAGAGTCCCGCCAGTGAGTGCCCCCCTGGACCTGGAGCGCGTCCGCCGCAAGGTGGAGGCGGGTGAGATTCTGAGCGACGCGGAGCTGGCCCTGCTCCGTGCCGAGGCGCAGCGTGGCACCGGCTCCGCCTTGCGCCTGGCCCTGGCGCACGCCCTCATCAACGCGGGCGCTGAACGTGAGGCGTTGCCCCTGCTGGAGAGCCTGCGGCGGGATTTCCCACGCGACCTGCCTGTGCGGCTGGGACTGGCGCGGGCCCTGCTCGGACTGGAGCGCCACGGCGACGCGGAGCGGCTGCTGACCGAGGTCCTGGCCCAATCGCCAGGAGACCCGGAGGTGCTCAAGGTGCTCGCGGTGCTGGGCCTGCGGCGCGGTGAAGCGGACAAGGCGCGTGCCTATGTCGCGGATGCGCTGGCTCGCGACCCCTTCGACGCCGAGGCGCGGCTGCTGAAGGAGGAGCTGGAGTCCGTGGACCTGCCGCCTCCGTCCGTTCCCCAGGAGCAGGTGCTGCGCCCGGAGTTCACCGCCGCGCTCACCGCCGCGCTGGGCCGCGCCCGGGTGGCGTTCCGACGGCAGGGGAAGGACCTGCTCGTGAAGCTCGCCACGGGCGGTGTCGGACGCGTGGACGTGGGCTCGCTGTACGCGGCCTATCAGGAGTCCCCGGGCACGCAGGGGCTCACTGCCTACGCGGATGCGCTGGCGGCGCGGCTCGGCGGGTTGTCCTCCGGCCTGAGCGCGGAGGTCGCGGCGTTGGAAGCGCGGCTGCGTCCGGTGCTGCGCCCAGCGGACTTCGCGGCGCGCGCCGTGGGCGCCTTGCACCGGCCCGGTCCCGCGGGTCTGGAAGTCTTCTACGTGCTGGAGGACGCGGAGTTCGTGCGCTACCTGCCCGAAGCCGCACTGGCCCCCGCGGGACTCACGCCGGAGTCGGCGGACGCGGCGGCGTGGCGCAACCTCGCCTCGCGTCTGGCTCCGGTGCGGCCCGTGCTCGTCGACCAGGGGGAAGTCCGGTTGGCGGAGGCCTTCTCCGGACTCTGGGCCGTCGCGGAGGGGGACGGCCACGACGCCGCGCGGCTGCTCCTGCCTCCGCAGCGCAAGGCGCTGGCCCTGCTCGCCGGAGAGGGCCCCCTGCGCGTGGCCCTCGGACGGCGGGAGCTGGTGCTGGTCTGCCGCGAGTCGGATGCCGCCGCGTGCGAGGCGCTGGCGCGACTCGTGCCCTCGCCAGATGGAATCCCGGGCACCTTCCGCCTGACGGAAGAGGGCCTGTCCGCGGTGTGAGGCGGTTTCAGCCCGCCGTGCCCGCGGGCAGCTGGTCCACGAACAGCACCTCGCGGTAGCCCAGCGTGAGCAGCAGCGCCCGCAGTGAACGCTCCGCGGACTCCCGCGCCCGCCGCTGGAGTTTCCCGTTCGAGCGGACCTCCTGCTCGAAGGCGAGGCGGGCCTTCTCCAGCAACTGCGCCGTCTGCTCGCTGTCCAGGTTGGAGTCGATGACCTCCGTCTCCCCGGGACGCAGCTCCACCTTCACCTCCATGGGTGGCAGCACCACGTAGACGCGCGTGCCCGTCACCTGGAGATGAGAGCGGTCGAAGCGCTGGAAGTCGAAGCCCAGGTGCGCGTTCGCGAAGACGATGGCGCGGCCATGCGGATTCTGGAGCGCGTAACGCGCCCAGTTCAGCACGTCCTTCCAGAGCGCATCCGTGGCCTGGGGCTCCGGCGTGAAGGTCACCTTCTTGTAGAGCGCGACCTCCAGCGTCTCCAGCCGGGCCACGTCCCGCATCTGCTGCACGACGGACGGCGTGTCCGGCAGCGATGGCGATGCGGGCTTCATCAGCAGCCAGGCCCCCAGCGCGCCGAGCGCGGCGCCCAGGACGACGGTGAGGACTCGCGAGAGGTGCGCCATGGGCCCCAGTGTACCTCCTCGGGCAGGCGCTTCCGGCGAGCTCATAGCGAAGGCGCCAGCAGGACGACCGAGTAACCCACGGCCGTCCGTGCTCCAGGATTCTCGTACGAGTGCTTCTGGTCCCCCCGGAAGACGACCACGTCCCCGGGCTGGAGGTGGAAGCGCTCCCCACTGGCGACGAGCACCAGCTCCCCCGACTCACATGCCAGGTACTCCCGGGTGCCGGGGGTGTGCGGAACGCCGGTGATGCGCACCTGCGGCGGCAGCTCCACGCGGTCGAACTCCATGCCAGGCAGCGGGTCCGGCAGCAGCTTGCGCAGCATGCCGCCCCCACGCGTCCGGACGGGCAGGATGGCGCGCGGGTAGTGCCGGGCACTGGCGCGGGGCTTCGCAATCAGCTCCTCCAGCGACACCTGGAGCGCGGCGGCCACGCGGTGCAGCACGGACAGCGTCGGGTTGGCCGCGCCGGACTCCAGATGGGCCCAGGTGGCGCGCGGCACGCCCGCCAGCCGGGACAGCTGCGCCTGTGTGGCGCCTCGCGTCTCGCGCAGGGAACGGATGTTGCGGGCCAGTCTGCCGGGCAGGTCATCGTCGTTCATGGATTGGCAATCTGCCAAGCCCTTGGCCCACATGCCAACGCAATGGCGAGCGGCGTGTATCTCCCGTCGCAAGGAGAACGCACGAATGAATCGCATCGACAAGAGCATCCTGATTACGGGCGCGAGCCGGGGACTGGGGCTGGCGCTGATGAATGGCTTGGCTCGCCGGGGCGCGCGGGTGGTGGGCGTGGCGCGTCATGCCGCGGAGATGGAGGCCGTCGCGGAGGCGCTGCGCTGGGAGGGGCTGGAGGCGCACGCGCTGGCCTACGACGTGGGGGACAAGGAGGCCATCTACCCGATGGTGGGCGCGGCCACCGCGCTGGTGGGCCCGCTGGACGTGCTGGTCCACAACGCGAGCACGCTGGGGCCCACACCGCTGCCGCTGCTGCTGGACACCGCCTGCGAGGACCTGCAGCGCGTGCTGGAGGTCAACGTGGTGGGCCCCTTCCGCCTCACCAAGGCGGTGGCCGGGAACATGGCGGTGCGAGGCAAGGGGCTGGTCATGCACATCACCTCGGATGCGGCGGTGTCCGCCTATCCCCGCTGGGGCGCATACGGCGTGTCCAAGGCCGCGCTGGAGCACCTGGGGCGCGTCTGGGCCGCGGAGCTGGAGGGCACGGGCGTGCGCTTCGTCTCGGTGGACCCCGGGGAGATGGACACGCGGATGTACCGCGACGCGGTGCCGGATGGGGACTACTCGCAGTTGAGCCGCCCGGAGGCGGTGGCGGCCCGGCTCGTGGAGTGGATGGTGTGGCAGTCGGAGTCTGTGCCCTCGGGCGCCCGCCTGGAGGCAGCGAAGCTGGAGGCCGCATGAAGCCCGCGCGCTGGCCCGCGGACCACCCCGATGAGGGACGCCTGCTGCATGTGGAGCCGCGCGCCCGCCGCTATCGCGACACCCGCGTGGCGGACCTCCCGTCGCTGCTGCGCGCCGGGGACCTGCTGGTGGTGAACGACGCCGCCACGCTGCCCGCGTCGCTGGTGGGGCGAACGGAGTCCGGAGAGCGAATCGAGCTGCGCCTGCTGTCACGCGAGCCGGACGGAACCTGGACAGGGGTGCTCTTCGGCGCGGGGGACTGGCGACGGCGCACGGAGGACCGGCCACCACCGCCGGTGCTGGCCGTGGGCGCGGGGCTCGTGGTGGGAGGCCTGAAGGCGCGGGTGGTGGCGGTGCTGCCACCGTCTCCCCGATTGTTGCGGGTGGCCTTCGACGAGACGGGGGCGGCGCTCTGGTCCGGGCTCTACCGGAGCGGGCGTCCGGTGCAGTACGCGTACATGGAGGCGCCGCTGTCGCTGTGGCATGTGCAGACGGCGTATGGCGCGCGGCCCTGGTCCGTGGAGGCGCCCTCCGCGGGGCTGCCCCTCTCCTGGAGCGTGCTGCTGACGCTGCGCAAGCAGGGCGTGCGGCTGGCCTCGCTCACCCACGCGGCGGGGCTGTCCTCCACGGGAGACTCGACGCTGGACGCGGCGTTGCCTCGGCCCGAGCGTTCCGACATTCCCGCCGCCACGGTGGAGGCCATCCTGCACACGCGCGCTTCCGGCGGGCGGGTGGTGGCGGTGGGCACCACCGTGGTGCGGGCCCTGGAGGGCCGCGCGGCGCGGCACGGCGGCTGGCTGGTGGCAGGGGAGGAGGTGACGGACCTGCTGCTGGGGCCGGGCTTCGTCCCCCGGCTGGTGCACGGGCTGCTCACCGGCGTGCACGAGCCGGGGAGCAGCCACCATGCGTTGCTCCAGGCCTTCGCGCCGTTGCCGCTGCTCCAGGAGGTGGCCGCGCACGCGGAGGCGCGCGGCTACCTGGGGCACGAGTTCGGAGACTCGTGCCTGCTGCTGGACGCGTGAGCGGTGTGGGCCTCGGGGCCCTACTGGAGCTGCGTGGGCTCCAGCTCCACCTTCACCCAGCCGGGCTTGCGCACGTCGAAGTTGCGATACGCGTCAATGGCGCTGCCCATGGGCTCCACGTGGGACAGGATGGCCGTGGGGTCCACCACGCCAGTGCGCACCAGCTCCAGCAGCTTGGGGATGTACTTGCGGTGGTTGCAGTTGCCCATCTTCATCGTGAGGTTCTTGTTCATCGCCATGCCGATGGGGAATGTGCGCACCTGCGCCGGGTAGACGCCGATGATGGACAGGGTGCCGGCCTTGGCCAGTCCCTCCACGGCCCACATCAGGGCCTGCGCGGGCGCGTCGCCGGGCACCCAGTTGTCACCCTTGGGATTCGTTTTCGGGGCGGCTTCCTTCACCTCGCGCTTGAACTCGGCCTTCTCCTGGTGGGCCTTCTTCGCCGCGGGGCCGTGGTGGGGATGCATGGCGTCCACGCCCACCGCGTCGATGGCGCGGTCCACGCCAATGCCGTTGGTGAGGCGCTTGAGCGTCTCGAGCGGGTCTTCCTCCTCGAAGTTGATGACCTCGGCGCCCTGGGCCCGCGCCAGGTCCAGCCGGTCCTCGTGGCAGTCGATGGCGAAGACACGGCCGGCGCCCAGCAGCTTCGCGCTGACGATGGCGAAGAGGCCCACGGGACCGCAGCCGAACACCGCCACGGTGTCCCCGGGTTTGATTTCCGCCAGCTCCGCGCCCATGTAGCCGGTGGGGAAGATGTCGGAGATGAGGATGGCCTGCTCGTCGCTGACGCCCTCGGGAATGCGCACCAGACCCACGTTCGCGAAGGGCACCCGCACCTTCTCCGCCTGCATGCCGTGGAAGGGCCCCGTCTCCTGGGGACCGCCGAAGAAGGCCGTGCCCGCGCTGGGGCCGTTGGGGTTGGCGTCGTTGCACTGCGCGTGGTACCCGGCGCGGCAGTACGAGCAGTTGCCACAGGCGATGGTGGACGGGATGACCACCCGGTCGCCGATGTTGAGGTTGCGGACGTCATCGCCCAGCGCCTCGATGACGCCCACGCCTTCGTGGCCCAGGATGGTGCCCGGCTTCATGCCCGGCATGGTGCCGCGAATCATGTGGAGGTCCGTGCCGCAGATGGCGCTCGCCGTCAGGCGGACGATGGCATCCGTCGGCTTCTCGATTCGCGGCTCCTCCACGTCGTCGAGCCGGATGTCCCCAATCCCATGGAAAACGACAGCCTTCATTGCGCGCGCTCCTGCCCCCTCGGGGCCCCAAGACGAAAAGGGCCTGCGCGGACGCAGACCCGCGTGACTTGGAGCCTGGGCATCGCCCCGAATGAGGGCAAAGCGAGCGCCGCCCCCTCTTCTGCCCGGCGGACGGGGGAGCGGGGGCTAGCGGCCGTTGGAGGCGTGGTGGACGTGGAAGGTGAGCCGCTTGCCGAAGACGCGGCGGAAGTTCACGACCTCGCGGTCCGCGTTCCACAGCTCCAGGTCCACGGGGTGCCGGGTGTGCAGGTGCAGCGCCACACCATCGCGGCCGTTGGTGGCCTTGAAGTCCTTGATGGGCTGGTGGTGGCTGACGTCCAGGGCGTTGGCCACGCGCAGCAAGGTGGCCAGCTTGCGCACCGTCCGCGCCTCGGCTGGGTTGAGGCCCGCCATGCCGGCGTGGGTCAGCTCCGGCGGGCTGCGCCGGTGGTAGCGGGCGACGCGGGCCACCAGCTCGCGCTCGCGGTCGGCGAGGCCCGGCAGGTCGGCGTGGCGGATGAGGTAGTACGTGTGCTTGTGGTGCCGCTCGTAGCTGACGGCGTGGCCCACGTCGTGGAGGAGGGCGGCGACCTCCAGGTGGGAGCGCACCGACAGCGGCAACTGGTGCAGGGCGGCCAGGTTGTCGAACAGGGTGAGTGCCAGCCGGGCGACCTGTCGGGCATGCTTCTCGTCGAAGTAGAAGCGCTTGCCCAGAGCGAGGGCGGCGTCCGCGAGGCTGTGGTCCTGGCGGTGCTCATCCTGCCGGTAGAGCAGGTCCACGAGGATGCCGTCGCGCAGGCCGCGGTTGACGACGCTGACGGACTCGACGCCCAGGTGCCTGGCCACGCCCTCCAGGATGACAGCGCCGGAGACGATGATGTCCGCGCGGCGCGGGTCGAAGCGCTTGCGGCGGCGCTCGGGAGGCATCTGCGCCAGGGTGTCCACTGTCTGCGTGAGCTGCCGGACGGTGGCGTTGCCGCTGTTCTCCGCGGCGGCGAAGGACACCACGGCGTTGATGGTGCCGGACGAGCCGAGCGCCACGCGGGGGACGTTGGGCACCGTGGGGGGCAGCGTCTTTTGCAGCACGTCCGAGACGAAGCTGCGCATGAGGCGCAGCTGCCGGGGCGGCACGGTGCGCGAGGCGTCGAAGACCTCGGTGAGGCGCACGGAGCCCAGCGCGAGGCTCCAGAGGTTGTCGGGCTTCTCGCCCATGGCGGTGGCGATTTCGGTGCTGCCGCCGCCGATGTCGATGAGGAGCGAGCGCGTGTGGGACGGCTTGCGGTGGAGCACGCCCAGGCAGATGAGGCGGGCCTCTTCCTTTCCGCTGACGACCTCCAGGTTGAGGCTGGCCTCCTCGCGCACGCGGCGGACGATGTCGGCGCTGTTCTTGGCCTCACGCATGGCGCTGGTGGCCACGGCGCGCACCTGGGCCTTGTGGCGGCGGCAGAGGGCGGCGTAGCGGCGCAGGGTGGCCAGCAGGCGCTCGGCCGTCTCCTCCGGCATGGAACCGGTGGCGAAGACGCCCTCTCCCGGGCGGATGGCGTCGCGTTCCTGGTGCAGGGTTTCGAGCGCGCCGTCGGCGTCTGGCCGCGCCAGCTCCAGACGGACGGCGTTGGTGCCCACGTCAATGGCGGCGAGTACGGGCGGAGTGGGGCGAGAAGGCATGGGTGGTTCTCGCCGGAGTCTACGGGGCTCCGGTGGTAATCGCAGCGGGAACCGCACCGGCAGGTTGGCCCCTCGCTTCAGCGCGTGACAGCCCTGTATCAGTTGCTCAGTCGAGGAAGCGGCGTTCCCAGCGGCGCTGCGCTTCCGCCCCAAATCCGAGCAGGTGCTCCTCGCGATACATCCAAGGCTCCAGCGCACGGGCCAGTTCGCGATAGGCGGGGAGCCTGTCGCCCTGGTCCATATCCCCGGCTTCTGGCCGTTCCCCGAGCGTGACGACGGCACGACCGTCATCCAGGGCCTGCACCGTGGTCCCCGCCGCGCTCAGGCGAGTCTGGAGGCCCATGGCGCCGTTCAGTTCGTCCAGCACGGGCTGGCCCAGGAAGGTGAGCCAGGAAGGTCCTCGGAGTCGCGTGCCCAGCTTCCAGGAGAGCCCTCCCACGTCGATGATGTCGAGCCCCGGGTAACGGAAGCGCCACGCATCGGTTTGCTGCTCGACGCCCACGAGGTCGAGTTCCCCGTTGAAGGAGAGGCCCGCATGTCCGGAGCAGAAGGGGAGCGGCCGTGCCAGGTCGAGTGCGAGTTCGCGAATGCGTTGGGGGCCCCAGTCCTCCAGGCGTTCAGTGGGCAACCAGAATCCCAGCGCGGTGACAGCGCCTGGGGCTTCGGTGGCGGCGGTCTGGAGGTCCTTCCCGTGATACTCGAACGCGTGAATCGATTCCTCGTGGGGACCGCTCTGGAGCCGGACCACGGCCCAGTCATCGGCCTGAAGGTCGCTCCGGACGTGCTGCCAGCCCGACGCATCCAGCGGGTGCCAGTCCCCTTCTGAATCGGCATATCTGCCAAAGACGTCAGCGCCGACCGCCTCCCGAAAGGTCTCCAGGGCACGCAGGACATGCTGCGCCACGGCGGCATGCGGCCGATGCATGTAGAAGCAGATATTCAGTCCTTCCCGAAGTACGAGGTGCCCATTGCGGGCATGGACGCGAAGGCGAGGGTAGTGCTCGGTCATGGCAGGACTCCCCACCGGGGAATGATGCGGAAGGCTCGCGCACCCACCGCCAGTTCGTACATGAACTTCTGCGTTCGGCCCGCGTGTGGATGTCCTCTGGGGTAGACCCTCCACTTCGATGGGTCATCGCCCAGGCAGGGGAACTTGAAGTCGTACACGACGAGTGCCTGATGGGGGCTTCCCGCGTGAATGACGACATCGGGGATGAGCGAACCCTTCAGTTCGCTGCCGCGGCCCTGCTGCACGAGCGCCTGTACCGCTTTGTCGCTGAGTGTTTCCCAGGTCTGGGTTCGCGGATCGCGATGGTATCTCGGCTCCACGCTGAACCCTCCTGGGCGTTGCTTGCTCAGTTCCCGCCGGGCGCAGTCGAGCGCCATCCGGTGCATTTCGATTCCCAGCTTCATGGCCCAGGTGACGGGCTGGCCTTGGGCATCTCTGCCGACCTCCTCTCTGCATTCCTCCGAGGTAGGATTCCGGCCACCGAAGCGTTCGACCAGGATGGTCGAGCGGGCGTCCTCGGCACAACGCGCGAGGGCCTCTTCAATGGCATCCCGCTCCTCCGCCTTCAGCAGTCGCAGCGCCGCGTCGCCCGCGGTGCCAATGGAGGCCGCCACCCGCAGGGCCCGGGTGCCAGGGAGGACGGCCTCCTCGCCCGCCATTCGCGCGCACACCGCCGGATTCTGCCGGCACGCGCTGGTCGCTGAGTCGAAGCCGTAGCGCTCCGGCCGCGCCGCGCAACCGGCGACCAGGCCACTGACCACCAGCGCCATCCACGGACGTCGCGGCATGTCCCCTCCCGTGCAGGGCCATGGGGGCCGCGCACACACGGGGGACACGCTACCGCTTCCGCCGCCGGCCCATGAAGCTGGCGAAGCGCTCCGCGAGGCGGGCGACGGCCAGCCCCACGATGTCCAGCAGCCACTGCTGGAGCCCGGAGCGCGCGCAGTCCTCCAGGTACACCCGCCGCGAGCCGCGCAGGTGCTTGTCGAACCACCGCTGCGCCTGCGCCGCCACGCCGGGCTCCTCCACCTCCACCAGCGTCTCCAGATTCACCAGCGACAGCGGGTCCAGATTGAAGCTGCCCACCAGCAGCTTCCTTCCGTCCACCAGCGCCGCCTTCGCGTGCAGCGTGGAGTCGGTCCACTCGTGGATGCTCACCCCGGCGCGCAGGAAGTCGCGGTACAGCCGCATGGTCGCCGCGCGCGCGAACACCACGTCGCTGCGCCCGGCCAGCATCAGCCGCACCGCCACGCCTCGCCGCGAGGCGCGCTTGAGCGCCCGCATGAAGCCCTTGTCCGGCAGGAAGTACGCGTGCGCCAGCACCACCTCGTGCTCCGCGCCGTCAATCGCCTGGAGGTACCGCTTGCGCAGCCGGTGCCCACCCGCGAAGCCGGACAGGAACAGCCGCACCGCGCCCGACTCCAGCGCGGAGGCCCCCGCGTGCAGCGTGGCCCCCAGCTGGCGGCAGATGTCACCTCGCAGCTCCAGCGCCAGGTCGGCCCAGCCGGGCTGATCCCCATTCGCCGCGTACGCGTCCCCGATGTTGATGCCTCCCAGGAACGCCACCGAGTCATCGACGAGGAGAATCTTCCGGTGGTTGCGCCAGGAGCGGCCGGTGCACAGCGAGGTGAGCGGGTTGTACACGCGCACCTTCGCCCCCGCGGCCTCCAGCGTCTGCGTGAGGTGCCGGCTGGCGCCAATGCTGCCCCAGCCGTCCACCACCACCTTCACCGCGACGCCCCGGTGCGCCGCGGCCACCAGCGCTTCGAGGAACCTCGCGCCAATGCCATCCCGCTCGAAGGTGTAGACCTCCAGGTGCACCCGCACCTGCGCGGAGGCGATGGCCTCCAGCATCCGCGGGTACGCCTCCGTCCCGCCGTCGAGCAGGGTGAAGCGCTCCTCACGGACCTCGTTGAGGGGAACGCGGACGCCAGGAGCGGTCAACGGCGGCGGTGAGGCTTCGGCGCGCATGAGCGCCTTCCACCCTACCGTTCCCAGCGTCTCGACGGGACAGCCTCACCGTGACATGGGGGCCGTCCCGCCGCGAGCCGTCATCGCCCGTCGTGCTTCCGCGCGCCCTTGCCCTTGCCCTTGTGCTTGCACTCGGTGCCGTCCCAGTACTGGCTCGGGTGGCAGTGCTTGCTGCTCCGCTTGGACTTCTTCGACTTGGGCGGACGCGAGTCGTAGTGGTGATGGTGGAAGCAGCCACTGAAGGTGAAGAGCGCGAGAACGGGGAGGAGGAGACGGGCTTTCATCGTGCGGGGCCAGGACATGAATGCTCGGACCCGGCCCGGCGGCGCGCGGCCACATTCCCCCCATCGACGCTGTGCGATTGCTTCGATAGCCTGCGCGCCGTGCCCCCTGCTGCGAAGCCCGTTCGTCATCGGAAGATTGGTGCCTACCGCGTACTCGGAGAGCTGGGACGTGGTGGCATGGCCCTGGTGTACCGAGGCCTGCACGAGATGCTGCAGCGCGAAGTCGCCATCAAGGAGCTGCTCCCGGATGGCCAGCGCGACAGGGAGACGTTGTCGCGTTTCCGGCGCGAGGCGCTCGCGCTCGCGGCCTTCCGTCACCAGAACATCGTGACGCTCTACGACATGGTGGAGAAGGGTGAGAGCCTCTTCATGGTGATGGAGCTGGTGGACGGGCCCACCCTCCACACGCTCATCAAGGAAGGCCCGCTGCCAGCGGACGTCACCGGCGTCATCGCCGCGCGCATCGCCAGCGCGCTGGACCACGCGCACTTCCGCCACATCATCCACCGCGACCTCAAGCCCGCCAACGTCATGCTCACCAAGTCCGGTGAGGTGAAGCTGATGGACTTCGGCATCGCCAAGGACGTGGGCATGGAGGCGCTCACCCAGCAGGGCATGGCGGTGGGAACGCCGTCGTACATGTCCCCGGAGCAGGTGACGGGCGTGCCGGTGGATGGCCGCACCGACATCTTCTCGCTCGGCGTGCTGCTCTACGAAGCCCTCTCCGGCGCGCGCCCCTTCCACGGCAAGACGGCGGGCGAGGTCTTCGCGAAGATTCGCGACGGCAAGTACACGCCGCTCTCCAAGGTGGCGCCCAACGTCCCCGCGCCGCTGGTGCGCATCATCCAGCGCGCCATGGAGGTGAAGCCGGAGGACCGCTTCCCGGACGCCGCCGCCATGCGCCGTGAACTGGACGTCTTCCTCGCGCAGGAGGTGCAGGTGTCCCACGCGGCGCTGCTGGTGGCCTTCCTGCGCCACCGTCAGAAGCTGACGGAGACGGAGGCCCAGCAGCTCATGCGGCCGCACGAGCTGGACGCCGCGGTGGAGGTGTTCGACACGGGGCGCTCCCGCCAGGGCGGGAAGCTGCGGTGGGCTCTGGCCGCCGCCATCGCGTTGATGACGGCGGCGGGCACCGGGCTCTACTTCACCCAGGCCCAGTGGGCGCCGCTGGTGGAGCAGCTCGCCCGCTGAGGCCGGCGGGTGGCTCAGGCCTGCTGCTTGGACTTGTCGTGCGTGACGGTGACGATGGTGCCGATGCCGCCGCGCACGAAGAAGTCGCCCACCACGGTGAGCTTGCGCGGCTGGATGGCCTTGATGATGTCGTCCGCGATGGTGTTGGTGACCTTCTCGTGGAAGGCCCCCTCATTGCGGTACGCCCACATGTAGAGCTTGAGGCTCTTCAGCTCGATGCAGCTCTGGTCCGGCACGTAGCTGATCTTGAAACGTGCGAAGTCCGGCTGACCGGTGAGCGGGCAGAGACAGGTGAACTCCGGGACGTCGAACACGATTTCGTAGTCGCGATCGGCGGCGGGGTTGGGGAAGGTCTGAAGTTCCTTGGACGGCTGCGAGGGCATGGCGCTGTCGTCTACCACACCAACGCCGCGTGTCATCCCTCCCTTCGATGTCCGCCTGCCAACGCGCCTGGCGCCCAGCAGGGGGGAATCCTGGGGAGGGCCCGGTTGCCGCGTGGGCAGGGGCCCATAATCAAGGGGAGCCTCTTCCCCCTGCCCGAGCACATGCCGCTTCCCTCCGACGTCGAAGATGCATTCTCGTGCCTGCCGCTGGCGCTGGTTCGCGTCGGTCCGGACCTGCGCGTGCAGTGGTGCGAGGAAGGATTCGCCCACAAGACGGGCGTGGCGCTGCACGCCGGTGGCGACCTGCGGGACGCCCTGGAGCGCACCCGGAGTCTGGACGCCCTGGAGCGCGCCATCCGGGACGGTGCGTCCCACACCGGCCACGTCATCACCCGCGCGCTGCGTCAGGTCCGGGTGCAGGTGAAGCCCGCCTCGGCGGGCGAGGCAGCGGGCGTCTGGTTGGTGGTGGAGCCCTCGGGCGTGGACGACGAGGGGGCCTTCTCCCAGGCGGTGCAGGAGATTGCCCGTTCGGTGGGGGAGACGCTGGAGGTGGACAGCGTCTGCGCCGCCGCCGTGGTGGCCCTGGTCCGCTGCGCGCACGTGCGCCGCGCCGAGGTCTTCCTCTGCGAAGAGGAGGGCGGGAGCCTGCGCCGGGTGGCGGTGTCGGACCTGGCCGGCTCGGAGTCCCCCGAGGCGACCTTCGACTCTCAGTCGGACCCGTTCCGGCAGGCGCTGGCGCTGCGTCAGGCGCAGCTGGGCATCCAGCGGGGCTACGGGGATTCCATGGGCTCCATCTTCGCCGCGGTGCCGCTGTGCGCGCCGCGCCGGACGGTGGGCCTGCTGCTGCTCTACAAGGAACAGGGCACGTCCTTCTCCGTGCGGGAGCTGGACTTGTGGAGCGCCGCGGCGAACCAGCTGGCGGTGGCGGTGGAGAACGCGCGCCTGCTGCGCGAGGCCAAGGCGGCGCTCCAGGTGCGCGAGGAGTTCATCTCCATCGCCAGCCACGAGCTGAAGACGCCGCTCACGCCGCTGAAGCTGGGCCTCTTCACCATGGAGCGGCGCCTGTCGTCGGGCCAGCCGGTGGACCTGGCCACGGTGCTCAAGTCCAAGCGACAGGTGGACCGGCTGGTGGGGCTGGTGGATGACCTGCTGGACGCGTCGCGCCTGGACGCGGGAAGGCTGGCGCTGGACCTGGCGCCGCTGGAGGTGGGGCAACTGGTGGCGGAGGTGGTGGACCACTTCCGCGCGGCCTTCGAGCGGCCCTTCGCCGTGGAGGTGCCCCGCGAGCGCGTCTGGGTGCGCGGGGACCGGGACAGGCTGGAGCAGGTGCTGGTGAACCTGTTGGAGAACGCGCACAAGTACAGCGCGCCGGAAGAGCCCATCGCCGTGACGGTGGAGCGCTCCCAGGGCGAGGCGCGCATCCACGTCCAGGACCACGGCATCGGCATCCCAGGCGCGGACCAGTCGCAGGTGTTCCAGCGCTTCTATCGGGCGCGCAACGTGTCGCACCGCAACTTCGGCGGACTGGGGCTGGGCCTCTTCATCAGCCACTCCATCGCCCGGCTTCACGGCGGCGCGCTGTCGATGCGCAGCGCGGAAGGGAAGGGCAGCACCTTCTCGCTGAGCCTGCCCCGCATGGCGCCGCACGACGTGAGGCGGCTGCCCCACCGGCTGTTGCTGCTGGACGAGGACCAGACCCAGGAGGCCGCGGCGGAGCAGGTGCTGCTCTCCGAGGGCTTCGAGGTGCTGACGGCGCGCGACGGGGCCGAGGCGCTGCGGCGAGCCACGCACCTGCCGGTGGACCTCATCGTCCTGTCCACCAGCGCCACGCAGGGACAGACGAGCGTCTTCCTGGAGACCTTCGCCACGCTGCCTCGCGCGCGGCCGGTGCCCATCCTGCTGGCTGGGGACGAGCGCCCCTGGTGGGCGCATGAGGGCACGTCGTTGTGTACGCGGCCCTACCGGCCCGAGGACCTGGTGACTCGGGTGCGCAACGCGCTCTCCGTGGAGCGGCGGTCCACGGCCGAGGCGCCGCTGGACCTGCTCAGCTCCCGGACGTGAGCACGCGGAAGTCCACCGGGACGATTCCCGCCTGGGCCAGGAGCTCGCGCGCCTGGGGGTGGAGGAAGGTCTCCAGCTCGACCTCCCGCTGGGCCGCGTAGCCACTCTTCAGCGTTTCGGGCCGGTAGCCCGGGTGGCACATCAGCTCGATGACGCCGTCCTGGGGCAGGGCGGCGAGCTCCGAGGCGAAGCGCTCCAGCGTCCAGTATGCCTCCGCGCCCGCGTCCCCCACGAAGTGCGCGTTGGTGGCGACGCCCTGGGCCCGCAGCGTGCGCCGCATCTCCGCGTCGATGGAGCGCACCGGGACGCCCACGCTCCGCGCCGCCCGCGCCAGGCCCTCCAGGACCCCCGCGTGCAGGTGCAGGTGCTTGTGCACGTCCACGTGCGTGGCCGGCTGGCCCAGCAGGCCCGCGAGCCGTGCGAGCTGGGCGAAGGCCTCCGCCTCCACCACGTCCGCCGGCAGGCTGCCCGCGCGCGCCTCCACGAAGCCGCCGTCCTCGCCGAGCAGCTCGCGCGGGAAGCCGCTCCACACGGGTGTGCCCCGGGCGAGGTTGAGGTGCAGGCCGATGGAGAGTCCCCGGGCCTCGCGCGCGGCGGCCTCGGAGAAGGGCGTGTTCACCATGAAGGTGGCCGACGAGACGACGCCCTCGCGCATGGAGCGGAGGATGCCGCGCGTGACGGCCGGGTCGTAGCCCAGGTCGTCGGCGTTGATGATGAGGGCGCGTGACGGCATGGCGGGGTTCTCCTCGCGGTGGGCTCAGGGCCGGGGGCGTGTCTGGAAGAACTTCCACGCTTCCCGCGTGGCGTCCAGGTGGGGTGTGCCGCCGTGGTTGAAGTCCGTGAAGCCGGGCCAGGTGTGCTGGCCACCCTGCACCGTGCACAGGGACGCGGTGGCGGACTCCGGGCTGCACCCGGTGGCGGCGGTGCAGGTGCTGTCGCCCTGCTGGTATGTCTCCACGGTGGGGCCCGTGCAGCCGTTGCGCTCGGCCCAGCGGCGCACGGACTCCTCGGCGGACGGGTAGGTGCCGCCGAAGGGACCCAGGTTGCTGCCACCCTGGTAGCGGATGACCGGGTCGGCGGTGCCGTGCATGTGCAGCACCGGCACGGGGCGCGACGGGTTGCACGGCGTGGCGCCCTCCATGCCCGCCACGGGGGCGATGGCGGCGAAGCGGCTCGCGCGCTGGCAGGCCAGTTGGTACGAGAAGAAGCCGCCGTTGGAGAAGCCCGTGGCGAAGGTCCGGCGCGTGTCCACGCACACGCGCGTGTCCAGGTCCGCCAGCAGCGTGTCCACGAAGCCCACGTCATCGACCTTGGCCGTCCAGGCGGGGCCGCAGCACGCGCCCGCGTTCCACCCCCGGTAGGTGCCGTCAGTCCCCTGGTGATTGATTTCGGAAGCGCCGAGACCCCGGGGATACACGGCGAGGAAGCCCTCCGTGTCGGCCAGCGTGGACAGACGCATCAGCCCCTCCATCTCCACCTCGTTGGAGCCGAGGCCATGGAAGGCCACCACGGCGGCGGTGGGCCGGGTGGCGTCGTAGCCCGGGGGGACGTGGACGCGGTAGTGGCGGGTGCGCCCGTCGTGCTCCACCGTCCAGTCGTAGGTGCCGGGCCCTACCGTGAGGCCGGTGCAGGCCGTGCGCTCCGGCACCGTGGGCTCCTCACCCGTGGGAGGGACGATGCCGGCATCCTCCGTGGGCCGGCGGGAAGTGTCCGAGGACGAGCACGCCGTGGTACCAGCGAGCAGGACTCCGAGGGCGAGGCGAGTTCTGCGAAAGCGCATGGCCTCGAAGTTAATGGGCCGGAGCCGTGACGCACGAAGTGTCGGCGTCATTTCACCGCGACGCACTCCGCGGCCAGGGCCTCCGCGCGCGTCGGGAAGCGCTCGGACAAGGCGCGCTTCACCTCGGTGACCCCCGCCGTGTTGCCGGTGTGGGCGTGGAGCTGGCAACGGGAGGCCAGCGCTCGTGGGTCCTCGGGAGAGAGCCGGTCCGCTTCGACGTAGGCACGCTCGGCGCCCGCGGTGTCGCCTTGCCGGAAGAGCACGGCCCCCAGGTAGTAGTGCGCCACGGCGAGCTTGGGCGCCCTCCGAATCGCGCGCTTGAGCAGGGTGGCGGCCTCGTCCACGCGCTGCTGTCGGAAGCGCACGAAGCCCAGCTCGGCGAGGCTCGCGGCGTCATCGTGGGAGCGCGTCCACGCGGAGAGCACGCTGGCGGCCTCATCCAGCCGGCCACTCTGCGAGAGCAGCAGGCCGTAGCGGGGCGTCACCTCCGAGGAGCCGGGCTTCCGGGCGTGGACCGTGGCCAGCGCGGCCAGCGCGCCCGGGATGTCCCCCTGACGCTCGCGCAGCTCGGCCAGCGCCAGCGGTGGGCGGAGGTCCTTGGGGGCCAGCGCGGTGGCGTCCTCGATGGCGCGCTCGGCCCGCTTGCCCAGTCGCAACTCCGTGGCGGCGCGCGCGGCGATGAGGTGCGCCTCGATGTCCTTGGGAAAGCGCGCGACGAAGCCATCCGCCAGGGCCAGGGCCTGTGCGTGCGCGCCGGCTTTCAGCAGCATCGCGCCTGCCCGGCTCAGCTCCTCCGCGCTTGCCCGTTCATCCGACGCCAGCCCCTCCAGGGCAGCCGCCTTCGCATTCGCCGTGGAGGCGGACTCCGCCCGGGCCAGACGCTCGGCGGGGGGCGCCGCGGGACGCGTGAGGAACCACGTCGCACCCGCGCCCGCTGCACCCAGCGCGAGCACGCCCGCGATGAGCGGGACCATGCGCGAGCGTCGCCTGCTCGGGGCGTGTTCATCCGGGGCGGTGGAGGCGGCCGTGTCCGTGGGTGCCTTCCGCGTGGCGCCCGCCACCGTCGCCGCGTCGGGATTCGTGGTCCGGGAGACCTGGGGCCACGCGGTGGGCGCGTCGACGACGCCCAGGATGGGCCGGGTGTGGGGCGCCGGCGTACTTCCGTGGGACGGGTCCGCGAGCCGCGCGCGCCGCAGGGCCAGTCGCTTGGGGTCGCGGTCCGGAGGGAAGAGCGAATCCACGTAGGCGGCCAGCTGCTCGGGCGTGGCCATCTCCGCCGCGCCACCAATCGCTTCGATGGCGGCGATGAAGTCTTCCAGGCTGTCGAAGCGCGCGGCCGGTTCTCGGGCCAGCGCGGTGAGGCACACCAGCTCCAGCGCGGTGGGCACGGACGGGTCGAAGGCGGTGGGCGGCTTGGGGCGTCCCTCCGCGATGCGGCCCAGCACCTCGTCGGCGGACAGTCCGGTGAAGGGCCGGCGGCCACAGAGCTGCTCGTAGAGCATGACGCCCGCTGCGAACAGGTCGGCGCGGTGGTCCACCGGCTTGCCGGCAATCATCTCCGGCGACATGTAGAAGAACTTGCCCTTGAGGGTGCCGGGCTCCGTGCCTGAGCCCAGCGCGTCCGCCTTGGCGATGCCGAAGTCGATGACCTTCACCGCGCCATTCACACCCACGTGGATGTTGTCGGGCGTGAAGTCGCGGTGGACGATGCGCAGCGGCCGGCCCGCTTCATCCACGGCGCGGTGCGCCGCGTCCAGGCCCCGGCAGGCCTCCACCAGCACGCGCAGGGTGATGCCCAGCGGCACGCGGTGTCCGTGCTCGGCGGCCTCCTGACGCAGCTCGGCGAACGAACGTCCCTCCAGCAACTCCATGGCGATGAAGGGCTCGGTGCCCTCCATGCCCAGCTCGATGATGGTGACGACGTTGGGGTGTCGCACCTGCGCGGTGATGCGGGCCTCGTTGAGGAACATCTGCACCACCCGCCGGTCCGAGGCGAGGTGCGGCATCAACCGCTTCACCGCGACCGAGGGCCCACGGCTGCCGTCGTCCTCGATGCGGCGGCCCAGGTACACCTCCGCCATGCCGCCTGTCGCGATTCGCGCGGACAGTCGGTAGCGACCCACCTGATAGGGGTTCTGCTCCGGCTCCAAAGTGCGCGCAGTCTACGTGTAGGCGCCCGTCCGCGCACAGTGTTGTAGCCATTACGGCGGGTGGGGGTCCTCTACCTCCCCGCTCGCGCCAGGGAGCGGGAATGTTAACGTCCGTCCTGTCTCATGGGCCTGGCGGGAGGTGGCCCAGACACACGCACGCGCTGCGGCCGGAGGGATGGTTGGGCACAGTCCTCAAGGGTGGTTACGTCGTCGAACTGGAGCCGGCGCTGGTCGAGCGCGTGGACCTGCGCATCGAAGGAGAGCGAATCGTCGCTCGTGGGCCGGACCTGACGCCGGGCCCGGATGACGAAGTCGTGGCGCTGTCGGGCAAGCTCGTCTTCCCGGGGCTGGTGAGCGCGCACCACCGCCTGTACGCGGTGCTGGGCCGTGGCATGCCGCGCCCGCCGCTGGAGACCTACCAGGAAATCCTCGAGCAGGTGGCCTGGCCATACGAGAACGCGCTCGACCTGGACGCCGTGCAGGTGGCGGGTTGTGCCGGAGGGCTGGAGGCGCTTCAGTGCGGCACCACCACCGTGTGCGATTTGCACTCTTCGCCCAAGGCGATTTCGGGCTCGCTGGTGCGGCTGGCGCGCGGGCTCCATGAGGTGGGCGTGCGCGGCGTGCTCGCCTACGCGGTGTCGGATCGCCAGGGGGCGCTCGGCCGCGAGGAGGGGCTGGAGGAGACGGTCAGCTTCGCGAAGAAGGCGAAGGGGCGCTTCCGGGGGCAGGTGGGCGCGGCGCCGTGCTTCACGATCGGACCGGATGCGCTGTCGGGGCTCGCGGAGGCGCTGAAGGCGCTGGGCGATGGCGGTCTGCACCTGCCGCTTGCGGAGGACCCGCTCGACGAGCGCCTGTCCAACGAGAACTACGGTGCCTCGCCGGTGTCGCGGTTGCTGGAGGCGGGCCTGCTGTCGCCCAAGAGCCAGCTGGCGCACGTGGGCCACCTGGACTGGGCGGACCTGGCGCAGGTGATTGCCACCGGTGCGTGGCTGGTGCACACGCCGCGCGCCAACCAGGGGCTGGAGGTGGGGTACGCGCCGGCGCTGAAGTTCGGGGCCCGGGCCACGCTGGGAGCGGATGGCGTGTCGGCGGACCTGTTCGCGGAGGCGCAGGCTGCGTACCTGCGCTCACGTGAGGCGGGGCAGCCCATCGATGTGCTGCGCTACCTGGCCAACGGGCACCGCATGGCGTCGCAGATTTTCGAAGCCTCGGTGGGGCCCATGCGCGAGGGCTCGCTCGCGGACCTGCTCATCCTGGACTACCTGCCGGCCACGCCGCTGACGGCGGAGAACCTGGCCTGGCACGTGGTGTTCGGCCTGGGCAGCCGGCACGTGGAGGCGGTGATGGTGGATGGCGTGTGGCGCATGTGGGCGCGCCGGCCGCTGTCGGTGAGCCCCTCCGTGGTGGCGGAGCAGGCGCGCGAGGCCGCGTCGGCGGTGTGGGCGCGGATGGCGGAGGCGGCGAAGAAGTAGCCCGCCTCTGCCTTGTCCGGGGGCGGGATGTCCTGTCTAGTCCCGCCCATGCTCGTGCCATTGCTCGTTGCGGGATTCTTCAGCGGTGCCATTCCCCAGGCCGGAGAGACGGCGCCGGACTTCACGGCGAAGGACTCCGAGGGGAACGTCTACACGTTGTCGGAGATGGTGAAGAAGGGCCCCGTCATCCTGGCCTTCTTCCCCAAGGCTTTCACCGGCGGCTGCACCCGCGAGCTCAAGGCGTACAGAGATCGTTACGCGGACGTGGAGAAGGCGCAGGGGCAGGTGTTGGCCATCAGCATGGATGACGCGGAGACGCTCACGCGCTTCAAGACCGAGCTGAAGGCGCCGTTCCCGTTCATCCCGGACCCTGAAGGGAAGGTCGTCTCCGCCTATGACGTGAAGATGCCGCTGCTGTCGGTGCCGAAGCGGTACACGTTCGTCGTAGGGGAGGGCCTGAAGATTCTCAAGGTCGAGTCCGGCAACGACGCCATCAACCCGCACGGAGCGATTGTCGCGTGCCCGCTGCGCAAGCCGGCCGGCGCCGACGCGAAGACGCCGGATTCGGGCACGAAGTAGCCGCGCAAGGCACGTGGCTACCGTCCCCGCGCGGGTGCCACGCGCTGCCGGCTGTCGAAGACCTGCGCGGGGGAACCGTCGATGAAGGTGTCCTCGAAGGCGCCCCCCGTGTACTCGTCGATGACCCTGCGCCAGAAGGCGATGGCGGGGCGGTTGCGTGGCAGTTGGGACAGCTCCCAGATGCCAGGGAAGAGGTCGAACACGGCCCTGGCCGCGAGCCGTCCCAGGCCGATGCGCCGCTCGTTTCGCAGGATGAAGAACTCGCTCATCCGGAAGTCGCGTCCAGGCGTCATGTAGGGGAAGGGGGACTGTCCCACGAAGGCGAAGCCCACGACGCGGCCCTCCCAGCGCAGCAGCAGGGGGTGGACCTCGGGGGCTTGAATCAACCACGTGGGCAGGAAGTCCGGCCGCCAGCGCCCCTGCTCGTCCAGGGCGTAGTCGACGCCGAACTCGCTCAGGTCGTGGAGGTAGAGCGGGTAGAGGTTTCGAAGCAGCGTGTGCTCGGACGGAGTCGCTCGGAGAATCTCCATGGAGGGCCTCTCGTGTTCCCAGCATGACCCTTCGAGCGTCCGGCGGCCAGGGTGTCTCGGAGGGTATCTGCTGGGCCTGGGCGGGTCCTCGTCGCTCCATCCATCGGGTGTCATGCAGGGAAGGGGGGCGGTGGGGCAATCCTCCCATGGAGGCGCTCGGCCTACGTTGCCCTCCACGAGTCCGGGGCTCTGCGGGGGGACCATGAACAGTCAGCGGATGCGCATGGCGAGTGGAATGGATGGCCAGGAGACCCATGCCCCACCCCACGAGGGCAGGCATGCGCACGGCAGTGACGTCACGTCGAGCCGGACGGTGCGGCGGGTGCTGATGACGGCCGACGCCGTGGGCGACGTCTGGACGTACTCGCTGGAGCTGACCCGGGCGCTCGCGCCGCACGGGGTGGAGGTGACGCTGGCGACCATGGGGGCGCCGCTCACCAGCGCGCAGTGGGCGGAGGCGCGGGGCATTCCCAATCTCACGGTGGAGGAAGGGCGCTTCCGGTTGGAGTGGATGGAGGACCCGTGGGACGACGTGCGCGCGGCGGGCGACTGGCTGCTCGCGCTGGAGCGCCGCGTGCGTCCGGACGTGGTGCACCTCAATGGCTATGTGCACGGAGCGCTGCCGTGGCTGCACCGGCCCCTGGTGGTGGGGCACGCATGCCGCCTGTCGTGGTGGCGGGCGGTGAAGGGCGAGGACGCGCCCGCGTGCCATGCGCGCTATCGCGAGGCCGTCACCGCGGGCCTCGGCGCCGCGGGCAGGGTGGTGACGCCGAGCCGGGACCTGCTCGAGTCCCTCCAGATGCACTATGGCCCGCTGCCCGCCGCGGAGGTCATCCCCCATGGGCGGCGCGCGGACCGGGTGCCGCCTCGCTCGGAGCGGGAGCCCTTCATCCTCGGCGTGGGCAGTCCGTGGGACGCCGCGAAGAATGTCGCCGTGCTGGACGCCGCCGCGCCCCGCCTGGGTTGGCCGGTGCGGCTCGCGGGAGACGCGCGCCATCCCTCCGAGCGGAAGGCGGAGCCGCGCCACCTCCAGTGGATGGGGCACCTGGAGCCGCATGTCCTGGCGGAGTGGATGTCGCGCGCATCCATCTTTGTGCTGCCGGCCCGCTACGCGCCCTTTGGCCTCACCGCGCTGGAGGCGGCCCTGTCCGGCTGCGCGCTGGTGCTGGGCGACATTCCGGCGCTGCGCGAGGTGTGGGGAGATGGGGCCGCGTGCTTCGTGCCCCCGGACGACGTGGATGCCCTGGTGGAGACGCTGGAGCGGCTGCGCGAGGACACCGGGCTGCGCACCCGGCTGGCCTTGCGCGCGCGGGCGTGGGCGCTGACGTACACGCCCCGGCGGATGGCCAGCCGCTACCTCTCCGCCTACGCCAGCCTCGTGGGCACGCAGGGGGTGCTGTCTCCAGCGGGCACCCCCACGCACTGAGCGGGTGGGGCGTCAGCTCGCCTCGGTGGGGCTGACCGGGTAGTTGCCCGACGCGTGGGCCTGGGCATGCTGCGCGAAGAGGAACCTGCGCACCGCGGCGCGGGTGAGCAGCCCGCAGGTGGGGCTGCCCGCCGGGACGCTGACGGGCAGGGCATCCACGTCCTCGTGGTCCATGACGTGGAGGGCATGGGACAGGTTCGCGTCGGGGGAGAGCGCGGGCAGCTTGCGCGCCAGGTCACTGGCCACCAGCAGCGGGTACACGGATTCATCGCGCCACACCTCGCGCAGCTGCTCCACCTGCACGGTGCCGTAGATGCGGCCCACGGTGTCCAGGACGGGCAGGGTGCCCGCCTCGGAGGTGAGCAGCAGGTCCGTCAGCGCCCGCAGCGGCGTGCCCGCGGGCACGGGTGTCAGGTGGGTCATCAGCGAGCGGACGGGGGTGGCCTCCAGCAGGTCCGTGTCGCTCTGGACCTTCGGCGTCTTCCGCTCGGTGAGGTAGTGACAGAGCGCCGAGGCGATGGTGCACGTCACCATCAGCGGCAGGATGATGTCGTGGTTCCCGCTCAGCTCGTACAGCATCATCATGCCCGTGAGCGGGCCGCGGGTGAGCGCCGCCACCGCGCCGCCCATGCCCACCAGGGCATACGCGCCACTGGGGCCGGTGCTCTCCGGGAAGAAGTAGTGCACCAGGGTGCCGAAGGCGCCGCCCGCCATGGCGCCAATGAGCGCCGCCGGGAAGAACGTCCCGCCCGAGCCACCCGAGCCGATGGTGAGGGCCGTGGCCAGCAGCTTCAGCAGACACGCGGTGATGAGGAACAGGAAGGGCAGCCGTCCCAGCGCGGCCAGGTTGATGTAGTCGTGCCCGCTGCCCCAGACGGTGGGGCTGGCGAAGGCCAGGATGCCGGCGCACAGACCGCCCAGCCCCGCGCGCAGCGGCAGCGGCTTGCTGCCCAGCCACGGGGACAGCCGGTCCTTCCCATGGCCATGGAAGTAGTGCTCCACGCCGTGCAGCAACTGCACGAAGGTGAAGGCGAGCAGCCCACAGGCGATGCCCAGGCCCGCGTAGGCCAGCACCTCGCCGCCGCTGACCAGCTCGTAGGGAACGTGCCGGAGCATGGCGGACTCACCCATGACGCCCTGGCTCACCAGGGTGCCGGCCACGCTGGCCAGGATGATGGGGGAGAAGACGCGCAGCTCGAACTCGCGAAGGATGATTTCCATCGCGAACACGGCGCCGGCGATGGGGGCGTTGAAGGACGCGGAGATGCCCGCGCCCGCGCCGCACGCCAGGAGGATGGACAGCTCCTTGCGGCTGAAGCCCAGCACCCGGCCCACGGTGGAAGCGAACGCCGCGCCGCCGTAGACGATGGGCCCCTCGCGGCCCGCCGAGCCGCCGCTGCCAATGGTGATGGCGGACGCCACCAGCTTCAGCAGGCCCCGGTCCGCCGGCAGGGCGTTGGCGCCGCTCTTCACCGCCCGCACCACCTCGGGGACGCCGTGGCCATGCGTCTCGGGCTTGTCCCGCAGCAGCCGGCCCACCACCACGCCGCCCAGCGTGGGCGCCAGCAGCATCAGCCACCAGGGCAGGTGGGGCAGCGCCTCGGGCAGGTTGTGGCTGTGTCCGAACACACTGTTGAGCGCGGACAGCGCCACCAGCGGGTAGTAGAGCGACAGCCCGCCCAGGGCCAGCAGGGCCAGCAGGCGCAGCCGGCGCTTCACCTCGTCACGGGGCCCGCCCGGCTCGATGATGCGCGCCAGCAGCAGCGCGCCGGAGGCCAGGGGCACGCCGATGAAGGCGTACTCCGGATGCCAGCGGGCCGCGGCGAACGCCTCCATGAGTGACTGGAACTGGTCCTGGCGAAGCGTGTGCTTCAGCGAGGCCGCCCCGAAGGTGAGCCCGCTCACCAACCCGATGAGGTTGGAGAAGATGCCGGCCGCCAGCCCGCTGTACAGACCGACCACCGCGCCCGCGACCGGTAGGACAGAGGGGCCGGGCAGCCGCAGGCGGTTGGACGCTCGCAGCGCGGCGTGGACGAAGCGGCCCATCGCCGCGCGCAGTTGTGCCCAGAGGGCGCGCTGGGCCGCCGCGCTTGATGCGGGTACATCCCCTGCACTCATTGCAGGTCCCACTAACAGTGGGTCAGGCGCCACTCAAGGTTCGTGACGCGGACGTGTGCAGGGCGGCCAGCCGTCGGGTCTCGCCCATGACAGGCGCGTCACGGTTTCGCTTCAGCTCCGAACGGCTACCGCCGCTTGAGCATGGCGGAGGATGGCGGCGCGGCGGTGGGCAGGTGGTCCGCGGCGGTCGTCAGGGCCTCTCGCACCTTGTCGCCCGCGGCCTTCGCGGCATCACTGGCGGCCCGGGCCGCATCCCCCGCGGCCTTCGTGGCCACGAACTGGGCCCGCGCGCCCGAAGCACCCCAGAAGCGGGTGGGAGCCGCCAGCGCCGCGCGCTCCTCGTCGGTGTACTTCTGGAACGCGAACTTCGTGGCCTCGGAGGGAAGCCGCAACCCCTCCACCACCTTGAACCAGGAGAGCACCTTCAGCGAGTAGTAGCTGAGGTCCACCTCCCACCAGAACCAGCCCTGGTTGGCGGTGTTCTGATGGAAGTGGTGGTTGTTGTGCCACCCCTCGCCCAGGGTGACGAGCGCCAGCAGCCAGTTGTTCCGGCTGGTGTCCGTCGTCTTGTAGCGGCGCTTGCCGAAGATGTGGCTGAGCGAGTTGATGGTGAAGGTGCCGTGCCACAGCAGGGTGGTGCTGACGAAGAAGCCCCACACCAGCATGGAGAAGCCGCCGATGAAGTAGAGCGCCACGGCCAGCAGGACGGGCGGTACCAGGTGGAAGCGGTTGAGCCACACCAGCTCCGGGAAGCGGGCGAAGTCCTTGATGCCCTCCATGCGGGTGTCGTTGTACTTGTCGGAGAGAATCCACCCCGCGTGGCTCCACCAGAAGCCCTTCTGCAGGGGCGAGTGGATGTCCTCCGCCTGGTCCGAATAGCGGTGGTGGTGGCGGTGGTGCGCCGCCCACCACAGCACGCCCTTCTGCGCGGACATGCTGCCCACGAAGGCGAGGATGAACTGGAAGACGCGTCCCGTCTTGAAGGCCCGGTGGGAGAAGTACCGGTGGAAGCCCGCGGTGATGCCCCACATGCGCACGACGTAGAGGCCGACGCACACGGCCACGTCCACCGGCTTCGCGCCGACGGCGAAGACGAACAGGCACATCAGGTGGACTGCGAAGAAGGGGATGGAGGAGAGCCAGTTGAGGCGCTCATCCGCCGCGGGCAGGGCTGGGGACGGTGTCTGCAAGGGAGCCTCGTGCGCTGGGTGGGCCGAGCTGGAACGTGCTCAGCCTCACCCCGCATCAACACCCCCGCCTGTCATCCCTCTGTCAGGAGGCGGCGGATTGCCGCAGCTCCGTCAACCACTCCTCGAATGCGGGGTACCCATGGAGCGGAGCCAGGTCCTCGTCCGAGGCGGCATAGGCCCCATCGGTGAAGCCCAGCTCCGTGGCGCGGCGCAGCAGGCGCATCGCGTCAGGCACGTTGCGCGCGCGGGCATGGGCGCAGGCCGCGTCATAGGCCAGCGTGGCGCTGGGCGCGTGCTGCAGCGCCGCCTCGCCCACGGCCGCGGCTTCCGAGTACGCGCCCCGGATGAAGAGCACCCGCTCCGCGCAGGAGAACGCCGCCTCCGGGTCCAGGCCCGGGAGCTTCAGGGCCTCCGACTCGCGGCCCATGCGGATGAGCGTGCCGGCGTACTCGTGCATCACGGTCCGGTCCGACGAGGACTGCCAGGCCTGCTTCCACCACTCCACCGCGCGGGCGTCATCGCCCACCAGGGAGAAGGACGCCGCCACCGCGTGCGGCTCCACGGGCAGGCCCTGCACCTGCGAGAAGTGGTCCAGCGCCTGGCGGCCCTGGCCCTCCTTCAAGGCGAGCCAGCCCATCAGGTGGTGGGCATGGCTGGCCACCCGCGGCGTCAGGCCCTCGTTGGCCTCCAGCACGGATGCGCCCAGCCGCCGCGCCTCGTCCATGCGGCCCGCGTCGAGCGCGGCCCGGGCCTCGCGCAGTTTCTCCGCCAGCGGCCCTTTCAGTGGGACGCTCTGCGCCTGTCCGTTGCGCAGCGCCTCCGCCACCACGCGGAAGGACTGCATGCCGTACATGGCGAAGATGAGGGTGAGCAGGAGCCAACCCGACCGCAGGCCGTACACCACGGCCCCCACGCACACCAGCAGCGCCAGCCCCTGCGCCAGCACGAAGCCGCGCCGCGGACCGAACACCCGCGTGGCCAGGGTGGTGGTGATGCGCCCCCCATCCAGCGGGAGCACGGGCAGCATGTTCAGGAACGCCCAGAAGAAGTTGGCGATCATGAAGGTGAGCAGGAAGAAGTCGAGCGCGGGCGAGCGGCCCTCGAGCAGGAGGTAGCCCACCCCGCTCGTCACCCCCAGCATCAGCCCGAAGAAGGGGCCAGCCGCGGTGATGAGCAAGTCCCGCTTCCACGGAAGGGGGCCTGGCGCGTCAGTGGGGAGCGTGTGGCCACCCATCCAGACGAGCGCGATGCTTGGCCGGTAGCCGAACAGGCGACTGGCCAGCGCATGCCCCATCTCATGGATGAGCACGGACACGAAGACGATGAGCATCCACGACAGGATGTAGACCACCATCGCGCTGGCGTGGCCCAGGGGCGGGGCTCCATCCACCTGGCGGAACGGCCAGCCGTTCTGGGCCGCGGGGACGGAGCTCCAGGCCAGCATGCCGGACACCAGCAGGTGGCTGGGGTGGACTTCGACGGGAATGCTCCCGAGGCGAAAGCGGAACATGGGGACGGACCTTAACCGTTAGGACCTCCGAGCGCAGGCACTTGCTCACCGCCTCCGCCATGTCCCGGGCAAATCCGCTAGGTTCCCCGCCCTTCATATGCCGCAGCTTGGTCCCTACACCCTGCCGAATCCGTACATCCTGGCCCCCATGGCCGGGGTGAGCGAGATGCCCTTCCGTGTGCTCGCCTTCCGTCTGGGCGCGGCGCTCTGTCCCACCGAGCTCGTCAGCTCGCAGGGGCTGATGCGCGCCAACCAGCGGACGTTGAAGTACCTGCGCTACGACGCCGAGGTGGAGCGGCCCTACTCGCTCCAAATCTACGGCGGCGAGCCGGACGCCATGGCTCGGGCCGCGGTGGTGGGGCGCGAGGCGGGCGCGCAAATCATCGACATCAACATGGGCTGCCCGGTGAAGAAGGTGGTGAAGAACGGGGCGGGCAGCGGCCTGCTCTGTGACGTGCCCCGCGCGGCGGACATCGTCCGGCGCATCCGCGAGGCCACCGGCCTGCCCGTCACCTGCAAGATTCGCTCGGGCTGGGACGCCCGCAGCCTGAACTATCTGCAGGTGGCTGGCGCGCTCCAGGAGGCGGGCTGCGCGGGGCTGGCCATCCACCCCCGCACGCGCGAGCAGGGCTATTCGGGGCAGGCGGACTGGAGCGTCATCGCCGACCTCAAGCGCCACTTCCCGGAGCTGCCCATCATCGGCAACGGGGACGTGAAGACGCCCGCGGACGCGGCGCGCATGCTGGAGACCACCGGCTGTGACTTCGTGATGATTGGCCGCGCGGCGCTGGGCAACCCGTGGATCTTCCGCGAGCTGCTCGGAGGTCCGCCCGCCACGCCGCGCGAGCGCTGCGAGCTGGTGCTGGAGCACTTCCGGGCGCACCTGGACTTCATGGGGGACCCGCTGGGCGCCGTGCGCTCCTTCCGCAAGCAGTTGGCGTGGTACGCCCACGGCCTGTACGGCGCCGCGGCCTTCCGTGCGGAGGTGAACGGCCTGGACGTGCCGTCAGCGGTGGAGGACTGCGTGCGCCGCTTCTTCACCGCGGCCCAGGTGGACCTCGCGGGCCCCGGTGAGGAGCAGGACGTGGACTACCGGGCGGCCCTGGGCTGAGGGCACGGCGCTTCTCTATATATAAGGAGGGAGCGCGTGCCCTTCGTGGGCGGCGCGCCGCTCAAGCGCCCGAGGGGAGGACGGCGTCTGGCGGTACCAGCTTCCGTCCGGTGGCCACGGCGCGGAAGTAGTCACACGCGGGCGTGGGGCTGCGGCGGAGCGTGTCGAAGTCGACGTGGTAGAGGCCGAAGCGCGGGCCCCAGCCCTCCAGCCACTCGAAGTTGTCGAGCAGGCTCCAATAGAGGTAGCCGCGCACGTCCACGCCCTGCGCGCGCGCGGCCAGCACCTGGGCCAGGTGGGAATGGAGGTAGTGGGGCCGGCGGGTGCCGGCGCGGTCATCGATGCCGTTCTCCGTAACCCACACCGGCTTCCCGTAGCGCTTCACGTCGCGCAGCGTCTGGAGGAAGCCCTCCGGCCAGTCCTCCCAGCCGATGTCGGTGAGGCCCCGGCCGTGGATGTCCCGGTACTTGAACTCGATGAAGGGCGGGCGCGGCACGAAGCGCAGGTGCGCGCGGGTGTAGTAGTTCACCCCGATGAACTCCACGGAGTCCCGCGCGCCAGGGATGTCCACGCGCGTGGAGGCCACGCCCGGCATGGTGACGCGCAGCTTGCCGGTGGCCAGCGCCTCGTGGAACGCATGGTTGTAGGCCTGGGCCCCGAGCCTCACCAGCGCACGGTCCAGCGGGTGCCACCAGCGGTCCGGCGCGAAGGCGAGCATGTTCTGGGAGATGCCCAGCTCCACGCGGCCCAGCCGGGACAACAGCTCCTCCCGGGCGGCCACGTGCGAGCGCACCAGGTTCTCCATGGCCCGCATGGTGGTGGGGCCATCCGCGAGGCCCGGAGGAATGGCGCCCTGCAGATACCCCCCCAACAGCAGCACCATGGGCTCGTTGAAGGAGATGACCAGCGCGTCCAGCCCCTCCAGCAGCGCCGCGCACCGCTTCGCGTACCGCCGGAAGACGTCCACGCTGGCCGGCTGGTGCCACGGCGTCTCCCGGTGGAACCAGGTGGGGTGCGTGAAGTGGTGGAGCGTCACCACCGGCCGCAGGCCATGGGCCTTCATCTTCAGGAGCCGCTCCCGGTAGGCCTCCAGCGCCGCCTCGTCGAAGCGCCCGCGCTCCGGCTCGATGCGCGCCCACTCCAGGGAGATGCGGAACGCGGTGGCGCCCACCGCCCGGGCCAGGGCGTAGTCCTCCTCGTAGCGGTTCCAGTGGTCCACCGCGGGGCCGCAGCGAGCGTCCGGCTCCTTCAGCTTCCCGGCGCGTTCCCACTCGGCCCAGTCGTTCTCGATGCCGCCCTCCACCTGGTACGCGGCGGTCGCGACGCCGAAGGTGAAGTCCGCGGGGAAGGTCTGCTCGGTGGCGCTCATGTGGTGGCGAACCGTAGACGCCGCACCCCACGACGAAAAGCGCCGCGTCGCTCGCGCGCATGCGCCGCGGCATGCGCCGACGTCGTGCTCGAAAGTGGCCGAAACGTGTCCGGAGCCGGAAACTCGGCCTCGCGCGCGACACCTCGGATGCGCTCGCGAGTGTCCGCGAGGTGGCGTTCGGCACCTCCGGACGCGCTCGATGCCGAAAAATCGGCCTCGCACGCGATGCAATACATCACCATGCGTTGACACACTGGCATGTCGCCCGTACCATTCACTTCAAGCACTCACTCCCATCAAGAAGAGTGCAGGGCCTCGGTTGACCTGGGGCCAACCACTGAACTGGAGGATTCTGATGGCCGCTAAGAAGAAGACCGCTGCGAAGTCCGCGACCAAGAAGGCTGCCAAGACCGCGAAGGCCACGAAGGCGGCGAAGTCGGCGAAGAAGACGACCGCTCGCAAGACGGCTGGCAAGACCGCGACCAAGAAGGCGGCCGCCAAGAAGACCACCCGCAAGGCGGCCAAGAAGGCCCCGGCTCGCAAGCGCACCACCAAGGCCAAGACGGTGGCGGCCCCGGTTACGCCGGAGTCCTGAGCAGTCCCGTCGTCATGAGCGGACGGTAGTTGACGTCCGGTGAACGGCTCGGCGAAACCCGCCGGGCCGTTTTCATTTTTAGGACCCGGAGTGCCCCATGTCGCTGCGTCCCGTGGAGCTGGAGCAGGTGGTGGCGGAGCTGGCGGAGCGCCTCACGGGCGCGGTGGCGCAGAAGGCCTGGTGTCCCCTTCCCAGGCTCGCCTACGTGGAGCTTCGCGTCCCGGGCAAATCCATCCTGTTGTGCCTGTGCGCGGAAGGTGACCTGGCCCGGGTGTCCGTGGCGGATGATCGCTTCCCCACGCCGGGCGAACCCGCCCCCTTCCAGCGGTGGCTGCGTCAGGAGCTGACAGGCTTCAAGCTCCAGGGCGCTCGCTTCATGGAAGCCGAACGCGTGGTGGCCTTCGACTTCGAGCGCGAGGATGTGCGCCGTCGCCTCCTCCTGGAGGTGGGCGCGCCCGGTGGTCTGCTGCTGCTCAGCGACACCGGCCGCGTGCTGATGCTCTCCGGTGAGGGCTTCGCGCAGCGCCGCGGCCTGCATCCGGGCGCGGCGTGGACGCCGCCGGAGCCGCCGCCGCCCGAGGCCCGCGAGAAGGCCCGGAGCCAACCCTCGCGGCTCGCGCCCCAGGACTCGGATGCGCTGCCGTATTCCCAGGCCGCGGAGCGCCTGCTCGGAGCGCGCGACAAGGCCAGCCGCTCGGAGACCATCCGCCGCCGGTTGGCGCAGCCGTACCGCGCCCGCCTCAAGCGCGCCTCCCGCACCTTGGACAAGGTGCGCGCCGAGGCGGCCCGCGGCCCGGACGCGGAGAAGCACCGCGAGGTGGGCGAGCTGCTGGCGCAGAACCTCTATCGCCTCAAGCGCGGCGCCACCGAGGCGGTGCTCACCGCCTATACAGAGGAGGGCGCGAAGGAGGTCCGGGTGACGCTGGACCCGAAGCGCACCCCGAAGGAGGAGGCGGACTGGCACTTCCACCAGTACCGGCGGCTGCTGCGGGGCGTGGAGCAGGCGCGTCACCGCGAGGCGGAGCTGGCGCGCGAGGTGGCGCACGCGCAGCAGGCGCTCGCGCAGATTGAGCGGATGGAGGACGCCGCGCTGCTGTCGCAGGCGGAGGTGCTTCAGCTCCCCAGTGGGGGCGAGGGCGCGCGGGAGGGCCGGCCCTTCAAGGAGTACGTGGGCCATGGTGGGGCGCGCATCTGGGTGGGGCGCGGCTCGGAGGACAACGACGCGCTCACCTTCAAGGTGGCCAGGCCCTGGCATCTGTGGCTCCACGCGCGCGGTGTCCCGGGCAGCCACGTGGTGCTGCCGCTGGAGAAGGGGCAGGAGGTGGCGCAGGAGGTGTTGCTGGACGCGGCGCACCTGGCGCTGCACCACTCCGGAGCCAAGGGCGAGCCGCGCGGTGAGGTGAGCTACGTGCCCGCGAAGTTCGTGCGCAAGGTGAAGGGCGGCGCGCCGGGGCAGGTGACCTTCACGCGCGAGAAGACCTTCGTGGTGCGCATGGAGCCCGAGCGCCTGGAGCGGCTCCTCAAGTCCCGGCACGCCGAGCCGTCCGCACCGTGAGGGCGCGTCGTACGCTCGCCTGCCTTTCCCTCCTGTTAGTGGACGCTGCGTGCGAGCGCGGTTGACGGGCTGACGGTGAGGAGGCGGGCAGGGGACCGCCGCCCTTGAGTCCCCGGAAGTGCGGGGTACGATGCGCAGCCGCGTGTCCCCCGAGCAATTTCGCCAGACGTCGCTCTTCCCTCGAGGTCTCTCTGCCGCCAGCCGCGCGGCGGAGGGAACGGCCGCACCCCGGCCCGAGGGGGGACCTGCCGCGCCCGTGGCGCCCGCGCCGCGGCCCGTCGCACCGCCCGTGCCCATGCCGCAGCGCAACCTCCTGCCCGACGAGGCACCCCGCATCGTCACGCGTCCGCCCACGCGGGAGGAGCTGTGGTCCCGGGCTGAATCGCTGGCCTGGCGGCTGAGCGCCGAGCTGGGCATGCCGGTGCGCCTGTCGGTGACGGACAACCGCTCCACCATGGTGTCCTTCCGCCGAGGCTCCGCGGTGCTGGCGCTGCGGCTGCACCACATGTTCCTGGACGCGCCGGAGCCGGTGGTGCGCGCGGTGGCGGACTACGCGGGCCGGGGTCACCGCACCGCGGGCGCCATCCTGGACGAGTACATCCGCGGTCAGCAGCCGCGCATCCGCCAGATGCGCCGCGAATCCGACGCGGACCTCAACCCGCGCGGGCGCTGTTTCGACCTCCAGGCGCTTTACGACGCCACCAACCGCGATTTTTTCCAGGGCCTCATCCAGGCCCGGATTGGCTGGGGGCGCATGCCTCCGCGCCGCCGTCGCAAGTCCATCCGCCTGGGCGTCTACGACCACCAGACGCGTGAGATTCGCATCCACCCGGCGCTGGACACCCCCGAGGTGCCTTCCTTCTTCGTGGAGTTCATCATCTTCCACGAGATGCTCCACCAGCTCTTCCCGAGCACCGGCCGGGGGGGCCGCCGCGTGCATCACCCGCGTGCCTTCCGCGAACGCGAGAGAACATTCCCGCATTACGCCGCCGCACTGCGTTGGGAGCGGGAGAACCTGGGCGTGCTGTTGCGCGGCTGAGCGCCGCGTCGTTCGCTGGCTCATTTACCGTTTTACCGAGCGAAGCGGCCCATGCAGCGTGCTTGACGCTGCCGTGAGGGAAACCCATCCTCACGAGCTCTATGCGAAGAGCGAAGATTGTCTGCACCCTCGGTCCCGCCAGCCAGAGTCAGGAGATGCTCGAAGCGCTCCTGGAGAACGGCATGGACGTGGCTCGCCTGAACTTCTCCCACGGCAGCCACGAGCAGCACGCGGAGAACATCGCGAAGCTGCGCGCCGCGTCGCTGAAGGTTCGCAAGGCGGTGGGCATCCTCGGCGACCTGCAAGGCCCGAAGATTCGCACTGGCCGTTTCGTGAAGGGCAGCACCGAGCTGAAGGAAGGCGGCACCTTCCACATCACCACGGACGAAACGGTTCCAGGCACGGACGAAATCGTGTCCACGACGTACCCGTTCCTGGCCGCGGACGTGAATCCGGGGGACCGCATCCTCCTGGATGACGGCCTGCTGGAGCTGAAGGTCCTGGAGACGGACAAGCAGAAGCTCATCCGCACGCAGGTCATCCACGGCGGCACGCTGAAGAACAACAAGGGCATCAACCTGCCCGGCGTGGCGGTGCGCGCGGAGGCGCTGACGCCGAAGGACCGTGAGGACCTGGTGTTCGGCATCAAGGCCGGCGTGGACTACATCGCGCTGTCCTTCGTGCGCCAGCCGTCCGACCTGGACACCGCGCGCCAGGCCATGGCCGAGGTGGGCCGCACGGTGCCCATCATCGCCAAGCTGGAGAAGCCGGAGGCGATTGCCCGGCTGGACGCCATCCTGGACAAGACGGACGGCGTGATGGTGGCGCGCGGCGACCTGGGCGTGGAGATTCCCCCCGAGGAAGTGCCGGCCGTCCAGAAGGACATCATCCGGCGCTCCAACCTGCGCGGCCTGCCCGTCATCGTGGCCACGCAGATGCTGAACTCCATGATTGACAACCCGCGCCCCACGCGCGCCGAGGCCAGCGACGTGGCCAACGCCGTGTTCGACGGCGCGGACGCGGTGATGCTGTCGGGCGAGACGGCCAGTGGCAAGTTCCCCATCGAGTCCGTGCAGATGATGGAGCGCATCATCCTGGCGGCCGAGTCCTCCGCGCGCACGACGCAGTCGCTGATGCGCGTGCTGGAGACGCCGCTGGGGCTGCCCAACCACTTCCCGGACGTCATCGCGCGCGTGGCGTGCGAGGCAGCGAAGGCAAGCAACGCCTCCCTCATCGCGGCCTTCACGCTGTCGGGTGTGACGGCGCGCCTGCTGTCGCACTACCGGCCCACGGTGCCGATTGTCGCCTTCAGCCCCAACCAGGAAGTGCGCCGCCGGCTGTCGCTGTTGTGGGGCGTGGTGCCGCGCGTGCTGGAGCCCACCCAGGACACGGAGGCCATGGTGAAGCGCGTGGAGGAAGAGCTCCTGGCGCGAGGCCTGGGCCGCAAGGGCGACCGCATCGTCATCGTGTTCGGCGCGCCGGTGGGGCAGCCGGGCAAGATCAACAGCCTGCGCCTGCACACCATCCAGGGCTGAGCGGCTACTTGATTCCCTGGAGGACCTTCCGGGGGATGTCGGCCTCGATGAAGACGGTATAGAGCGCCGGGTCCAGCTGCCCGGCGTCGGACTCGCGCCGGAGGATGTCGAGCGCGAGCGTGTGTGGCACGGCCTTCTTGTAGGGCCGGTCGCTGGCGGTGAGCGCGTCGTAGATGTCGCAGATGGACATCATCCGTGACTGGACGGGGATGTCCTTCTCCGCGCGGGGGTAGCCGGTGCCATCCAGCTTCTCGTGGTGGGCGTAGGCAATCTCCGGCACCCGGCGCAGCGTGCGCGTCCACGGAATCTGGGACAGGAAGCGGTAGGTGTGCTCGACGTGGCTCTCGATTTCGCGGCGCTCCTCGGGAGAGAGCGTGCCGCGGGCGATGGAGAGCGACTGGATTTCCCCCGGAAGCAGCAGCGGCTGGGCCTGGTCGTGGGCATCCAGGAAGCGCAGCGCGCCCAGCTCGTGGAGCCGCTCGAAGTTGCCCTGCGCGAGCACGGTGGGGCGGTTGCAGGAGAGGATGAACTCCAGCACCTCGTCCAACTGCCACGACTCGCGGGCGAGCCGCTCCTCTTCCTCCGCCTCGATTTCCGCCAGGTTTGCCTGGCCGCGAATCTTCACCGCCTCCAGGCGGCGGCGGTAGCTCTGGAGCTGCAAGTCCTTCCGGGCGAGCTGGAAGCGGGCGCGCAGGGCTTCGAGCTCATGGGGGTAGAGCTTCTCCGCCTTCACCAGCACGGGCTCGCGCACACCCACCTTGCCGAAGTCGTGCAGCAGTGAGGCGTAGCGCAGCTCCTGAATCTCCCCGGCGGAGAAGCGCGTGTGGGCGTAGGGGCCGGTGGACAGGTGCTCGAGCGCCTGGGCCATGGCCACGGTGAGGTCGGCCACGCGGCCGGAGTGGCCGGCGGTGGTCGGGTCTCTGGATTCGATGGCGACGACGGAGGCGGAGACGAAGCCCTCGAAGAGGCGGTTGATGTCCTCGTGGAGGAGGGCGTTCTCGATGGCGCCCGCGGCCTGGGCGCCCAGGGCGAGCAGCAGCTCCTCGTCCTCGGCGTTGAAGCTGGCGCCGTCCAGCTTGTTGAGGGCCTGGATGACGCCCGTCACCTCGCCGCCGGCGTCGCGCATGGGGACGCAGAGGATGGTCTTCGTCTGGTAGCCGCTGGAGACGTCGAACGAGCGGTTGAAGCGAGCGTCGGCGTAGGCGTCGGGGATGTTGATGACGGCGCCCGTCTGGGCCACCTGTCCGGCGACGCCGCTGCCCACCGGGAGGCGGATTTCGCTCTTGGAGCCCTGGGCCACCTTGCTCCACAGCTCGTTGCGCTCGCGGTCCAGGATGAAGAGCGAGCAGCGGTCCGCCTCCACCACCTTGGTGGCCTCGAAGAGGATGAGCGGCAGGAGCAGGTCGAGGTCGCGCTCGGCGCTCATCGCCTTCGCGACATCCAGGATGGACGTGAGCTTCGCCAGGCGGCGGTTCAGCTCGGGCTGTGGGGCGGGTTGGGCGAGCACCAGGCGGCTCCGTAAGAAGCGGCCAGCGGCCGCGAAGGGCTACAAAGTTCTAGCACGGGTAGACAGCACGCTGCCTCGGGGGACCCACCTGGCAGGTCCCTGGCTGTCTGGTGGACGTCGCCGCGTTGCGTTCGGCCTTAGCCAGCGCGCGGCTTGCGGTTATGAAGCGCGGCATGAGCCGCCGCCCCGTTCGCATCTCTCCTTCGCTTTTGTCCTGTGACTTCGGCCGCTTGGCCGAAGAGGTCCGTGCCATCGAAGCCGCTGGTGCGGATTGGATTCACGTGGATGTCATGGATGGCCGTTTTGTGCCGAACATCACGATTGGACCCGTGGTGGTGGAGGCCATCAAGCGGGCGGCGACGAAGCCGTTGGACGTGCACCTGATGATTGTGGAGCCGGAGCGCTACGTAGAGGCCTTCGTGAAGGCGGGGGCGGACGTGCTGACGGTGCACGTGGAGGCCAGTCCGCACCTGCACCGGACGCTTCAGCAGATTCGCAATGCGGGGGCGAAGCCGGCGGTGGTGTTGAACCCGGGCACGCCGCTGTCGGCCATCGAGGAGGTGCTGGGCGACGTGGACATGGTGCTGCTGATGAGCGTGAACCCGGGCTTCGGGGGGCAGGGCTTCATCGAGTCCACGGTGGAGAAGGTGCGCCGGCTGCGCGGGATGTTGGATGCGCGCGGGCTGAAGAACGTGGACATCGAGGTGGACGGCGGCATCAACGCCACCACGGCGAAGCGGGTGGTGGAGGCCGGGGCCACGGTGCTGGTGGCGGGCAGCTACGTCTTCGGCGCGAAGGACTACGCGGAGGCCATCCGCTCGCTGCGCTCGTGAGGCGCGGCGGACTTCAGGTGCGAGGGCGCGCCACGGAGGAGGCGAGCCGGGCAACGCGGGTCATGAAGGTGGGGTCGAAGGGCTTCACCTCGTAGTCGTCGGCGCCGAGCTCGAAGCAGACGTGGCGGGTGAACTGGTCCTCGACGGCGCTGAGGATGATGACCTTGCAGTCGCGGGTGTTGGGGTCCTGCTTGAGCTGGGCGAGCAGGTCCCTGCCGTCCTGGTGCTGGTTGATGTCCAGGATGATGACGGCCGGCCGGTGCTCGCGGGCGAGCTCCAGGACGCGCTCGGACGTGGTGTCCGAGATGCAGTTCAGCCCGGAGCGTTTCCCCTCGCGGGCGAGGGCGGAGACGATGAGGGGCTCGTCATCGGAGATGAGGACGACGGGGGGCGGCGTCATGGCATCGCGGTGCAACAATGCAGGCTGCCTCGTGAGTGTAGCAGGGGGGGGAACTGTCCGGGAGTACAGGAAATTCGTGGTCTTGGGAAGCGGAGTCGGGGGCCACCCGGGCGTCGCTCGGCTGCTTGCTCCCTCTGGGCGGGGAGGGGTGGAAGAAAAGGTGATCCGAGGACGTTGACTCGGCTGGGCGGCTCGGGTACTACCGCCCGCACTTCGCCGGTCCCGAGAAGGACCGTCCGGCGAGGCGACATATCGGGGAGTGGCTCAGCCTGGTAGAGCACTTGGTTCGGGACCAAGGGGTCGCAGGTTCAAATCCTGTCTCCCCGACCACGTCATGAAGCGGGCTGGAGATCGCAAGGTCTCCAGCCCGTTTCGTTTTGGGGCGATAGTCCTCGCGGCTCTGGCCGACCGGTTGCGGGCGCGAACCTCGGGTCACCTGGGCTGGACGGGGACGCGAGCCTGGAGTTCCTGGCGCGGGTAGGTGCGGAATTCATCGGCTCATTTGCCGGCAGATGGCACCACTTTGAACTGTGGCCGTTCTTGCTGAGTGTCGCCATCCGGGTCCTCAACTCGTCGAAGGCGTCCGTGACTTCGTCTGTCGCGGCGAAGGAGGGCGGTCTCAACCGGTGAACGCACCAGTCAGGATGCGCTGAAGGCGAGCGCATCCGGGAGAGGTGCCCGGTGGAGAGTCGAGGCAAGCTCGGCA